>JAHDBS010000302.1:0-4122 GCA_020630225.1 Anaerolineales bacterium
AACGCGCCCATCCCGTATAACAAGCCAAAGTTGATGGCCTTCGCTTTGCGGCGCTGGTCACGGTCAACGGCATCCAAGTCTTTGACATTGAAGACCGCCGCCGCTGTTGAGGTATGAATATCTTGCCCTTCACGGAAGGCGTTGATCATGAAGTCATCGTTCGCCATGTGGGCAGCAACGCGTAATTCAATTTGTGAATAATCCAGGGCAACCAGTTGGTGGTCTTGGGCGGCCACAAAGCCGCGGCGCACCCGGCGGCCTAATGGCGTCCGAATGGGAATGTTTTGCAGATTGGGGTCTGACGATGCAATCCGCCCGGTGACGGTGCCCGCCTGATTGAAGCTGGTATGCACGCGCCCAGTGTTGGGATTGACGGTCTTTGGGAGGGCATCAAGATAGGTTGAGCGCAGCTTTGACAGCTCGCGGTGCTCCATAATCTTGGCGACAATTGGATGTTCTTCAGCGAGGTCTTGCAGGACGTTGGCCGCCGTAGAATAGCCGCCAGAGGCCAGCTTCTTTGTGCCACGTGGGGGCACAATTTCCATGTCAATGTAGAGCGCTTGGCTAAGTTGTTTAGTGGAGGCGATGTTGAATTCATAGCCAACCGTTTCGTGGATTTCAGCAATCAGACCATCGAGCTGTTTGCTTAGTTCAGCGGACATATTTGTCAAAAAGTCGCTGTCTAATAGGATGCCGTTCATTTCCATCTCGGCCAAAATTGGCACAAGCGGCATTTCGATGTCATCCATCAGTGTTGTTGCGCTTTTTTCGACCAGTTCTGGCTTGAGTTCTTCAAATAAGCGCAATGTCATGTCTACATCTGCAACTGCGTAGGGAGCCGCTGCTTCAACTTGGACACGATCCATTGTGATTTGCTTCTTTCCCGTGCCAATCAGTTCTTTGATGGGTGTCATTTCAATGCTAAGGCGGTGCCAAGCAAGGTTTTTTAACCCTAAATTGCGTGATGCAGGCTCACTCAAGAATTCACCTAACATGGTGTCAAACCCAAGCGGGGCGACATCGATGCCATAGCGTTTTAGCAACACATAGTCATACTTAGCATTGTGGGCGATTTTAGGAATGTCCGAATTGGTCAGCGCCGGCTGAATGGCATCTAGCACAGCTTGGAGTTCAATCTGCCCGTCAGGTGCGACTTCTTCTTGATGTCCCACTGGCACGTAATATCCTTCACCTGCTTTTACGGCTAGCGCAATCCCGACTAAATCGGCTGTCATCTGATCAACACCAGTGGTTTCGGTATCAAATGAAATGACGCTGGCATTATTCAAGGCTGACACCATGTCATCCAGTTGTGCTTGTGTGGTGACGATGATGGTATTAGTGGCCTCTGGCGTTTCTGCTGGCGTAAGGTCGGCAGACGTTGCTGTTGCTGCTGTGTCATTAGCTGGTGCAGCAAACATCGACATTTGATCGCCGCTGTCTGGGACATGCATTTGCTGCGGCTCAAACAGCTCAATGAATTTTGTTGTGAGTGAGCGGAACTCAAGCTCACGGAACATATCTGCCACTTTGACTCGGTCAAAATTTGCATCTGGCCCAAGTTGTGGTGCAAGACAAGCTTCCAGATCAAAATCGATATCAAGATCGGTCACAATGGTTGCCAGCTTTTGGGATAGGTATGCATTGTCACGACTTTCAGTCAGCTTGCGGTTATTGGCTCCTTTGATTTCATCAAGGTGTTCATAAATACCGTCGAGCGTTTCATATTGCGTAAGCAGTTTGACTGCTGTTTTTTCCCCCACTCCACGCACACCGGGAATGTTGTCTGATGTGTCGCCAACCAGTGCTTTCCAATCAACAAATTGGTCAACGCGAATGCTGTATTTAGCTTCTACATCTGCTGCGCGCCAATCCTTTGATTCTGACAATTTGCGGCCTGAAAGACGGATGGTGACATCATCGTTGACAAGCTGTAGCAAGTCACGATCACCCGTCAGAATGATGGTATGAACGCCTTGAGCAGCCGCAATGCGACTTAGAGACCCAAGCACATCATCTGCTTCGTAGTTTTCACGAGTAAAAATGGGGATATTGAAGGCTTCGACCACTTCATTGATGCGGGCAATTTGTGTACGCAAATCATCTGGCATCTTTTCGCGGGTGCCTTTGTAATCTTCAAATAACTCATCGCGGAAGGTTTTTCCAAGGTCAAAGCTTACTGCTAAGTAATCTGGACGTTCTGTTTCAATTAGACGTAGCAATACAGAGACAAAGCCAAATGTTCCTGCCGTGGGTTCGCCATTACGCGTTACCCAGCGGTCAGCTCCACCAGCGCCGGTCAAGGCAAAATAGGTGCGGTAAGCAAGTGCGTGTCCATCGATTAAGAAGAGCTTTTTCATTGAGGAGTAGTTACTGATGATTAGGTGTTGAACGTGAAAAGCATCATTATTGGCTATGCTCACAATAACAAATAGCCATTAACCAATAATAATCCTCTGCGCCAGTTTAGCACATTTATTCGGTTGTTTTACAGAAAACGGGAGCTTAGAGCGACATGCCTTGTTCGTTACGTTGATAACGAATATAAGCATCAATATCTTTGCCTGAAAGCAGACGACCAGGCGTTTGGACAAGGTAACCTGGCGCCCAAAAGCGGCCAGCAAGGTGGGTTTCTTGATGACGAGGGAAATCTTCCAGAATGGTTTCTGAGGTCTTTTCCATCATTACTTTGATGACTTGTTCTGGCGCATCGCCAGGTGAGCAAGCAATGACAAGCTGTACATACTTTGCTTGTACATCAAGTTGCTCAACGCGCCAATCATAAGCGATTGCTAAATTGGTGACCCATTTTTGGATATGGTCAACGACATCACCTTTGAGCTCTACATCTGGGCGTTTAGGAAGCCAAATGAAAGTGTAGGTAAGTGTGTATAGCCCGTGTGGGGTGCGATAAACCTGTCGTTGTAACCCTAGATCTAGCGGATTTGTGCCTCTGAGAGGCTCTTCAGCAATCGACATATCATTTGGGGCCGTTGGCGCAACCACGGCTTCGGGTTCAACAATTTCTGCTACGTCTTGCGTAGGTGGTTCCATCACATCTGTTGAGACTTTGGCTTCAACAGGTTGCTGCGCAGTTTCAGGGATGGCTGGCATCTCTGGAATGCGCCCGGCTAAGTCTTCAGTTGGCGTGTAGAGATCGCGTTTAGGCGGCTTGGACGTTGTCGCCCCACTACTTGCATCTCCCGCAGGCGTTGGTGGCTTAGTTAGACCATCAATGACCTTACGTGACTGTCGTCGCACTTCGCCAAAAGGCGTATTCGCATCGAAAATCATGGAAAGCAATACGCCATCTGTCACCTTGGTCACGTTGAGCATGTACTCCTCGTTCCCGTTCAGCGTGAAGATACGCATCAGATTCCCGCGTTGATTGTTTTCGTTGCGTTTCCAGTAGTCATACACCATTGTTGTAATGGTGTCAGCTTCTTCTTTAGAAAATTGCCCAGCGTATGCATAGCGTTGTGTGCCACGAGTCAACATCGTGGCAGTCGCGCCCGATTCAAGTGAAAGCTGAATCAGATATTGTGCAGCTCGGTCACGATTTTTAAGCCATTCAGGTTCCGGCTCGGTTTCTGCTTCTGCTCTTTGCGGGGCTTCTGCCATTTTTGCTGGAGGCATTACCTTGGCTGTGGAAGCAGACAGCTTCAACTCAGACGTTTTCTCGCCCACTTGCGCTTTGAGCGATGTGTGCAATAAGTTTTCTAAGTCTGGCGGGAAGAAGGGTTTTGGCAACACACCTTGGATGTCTAAGCCCTTCGCAACTACAGGCAATTCAGACCCAAACGCAGGAATTAGCATCACTGGCAAAATCGGATTACGGACGCGCATTCCTACAATGAGGTCGCTAAGCTTCATATCCGAAATGAGGGTGTCTACAATGACAAGATCAGGCAGGTTTTGGGCAGCATGAAGCAACGCCTCGCGGCCAGTTTCAATCGATTGGATTACAAACTGCGAGTCGTCAGGCAACATTTCGCCGATTAGCTCGGCAAAACCAGTATCCGGTTCTACCACTAAGACCTGATATTTCATCATTTCTATATTACGTTAGAGTCGGATTGGGAGTCAATTTAGATTGCGTTTAGACGGTGGATTTCCAATTTC
>JAHDBS010000302.1:4222-5815 GCA_020630225.1 Anaerolineales bacterium
GACCCAATAAATGCGTACCAAAACCGAATACCAGACATTGGATATCCCGTTCGGCGAGCGGCAATTGCATGTCCAATGTTGTGAATAAGTTCTGAAAAATAGTGGATGATCACTGCGCCCAGACCGAAATAAGTGATCTGTCCGTAGGTGGCATTTGAGAAAAACATCATCACGGCATTGATTGCCATCCAAAGTAAGACAAAGGCTGGCAAGAAGGTTTCTGACCAAAGAATGGTGTATCCGCCAATCTCAGCAAGCTTCTTAGTTTTGTATTGTGTCATAGCGCTGTTTTATCGTGGTTTGAATATCTGCGCAAGGCAATTTGGATATGCATTGCGTCAGGTTCTACGCAGGATGGCATAGAGATTTGATGTTAAAGTGAGCAGCAATGAGAACCTTACGCTTGCTCCCTATCCTGTGTCTATTTTTAGTGTCTGCTTGTTCCACGCCTGCGGACACAGCAACGGTTGATCCTGTAGTTGAGACGCCGCCTCCAGCAACGGACGTTGCTACGCAAGTGCCCACACTTGCGCCTACTGAAATTCCGACGAATACGCCAACGCCTATTCCTGAGCCGACAGCAACACCTGTTCCAGAAGTTGCAATGCAGCAAGTGCAGAATTTGAACCAGACGCTTTCCGTTCTGGTGCCAGAAGAATGGTTCACAGAAAGTGATACGAATTTTGTTGGCCTAAGTCCTAACGTAGCTGCATATAACAGTGAATCCGGTACCCGTATTTTGATGACAAGCGGCTTAGTTGATGAAATGCAAGTCACTTATGAGCTTTCTGACCCAAGTGCGGATGCCTTACATTACGCTTTACTCGCAAGTAGTGTGACAGGTTCAGATATCGTTGCGGATACAGCTGATTCGATCATGTTCAATATGTATGCTGCACTTAGTAGTGAGATCTCGCTTGCAAACAATGGCACGGTCCAGCTAATTACATTTGAAGCAGCGCCGCAGCTAGTGAGTATTTACGTTGAAAGAGCCGCCAATATCACAGCGGATGAAGACGCTGCAATCCAGTCTATTCTAGAGAGCTTCACGGTTTTAGAAGCGTCACAGTCTGCAAGTGTTGATGCCCCCTCGACTGCGGACTGGGTAACCCTTACTGACGCCACAGAGCTGTTTAGTATGCGTGCACCAGCACCATGGATGAATCTAGCAATGGACGGCAGTAATGTAAATGAAGCCCTGCAAAAATTTGATCCAGCTACGAATGTTGGTAGCGTTATTAGCGGCGATATGTTGCGTGGCCTCGCAATTTCAGGTGTGAAATTCTTCGCTGTGGATACTGCGACTGAAAACAATGTTGCTGCTATACCACCTAGCCTCAATGTCACTGTCTTAACAACCAGTGCAGACCTTGCCATTGAAACATTGCTAGAGACAACAACTTCTCAGCTTGAAGGTGTGATTCCGCCAAATACAGAAATTCAAACTGCTATTGTCGACATTGATGGCACAGCCGTTGCGCATCTCATTTATGAAATGAACCTAATTGACTTACAGGGCGCGCAGAACAACCGTTACATTGAATCTTATCTGTGGCAAATTGATGGGAAATCTTATAACTTGGCGCTAAATGT
>JAHDBS010000303.1 GCA_020630225.1 Anaerolineales bacterium
TTTAGACTTTTGAACGTCAACCCAGCTGGTGGATGTTCGGTCACAGCAATGCGATAGGCATCTAGCTGACCTTGGTTGATGACCTCAATCGTAAAGACGACATCACCGCCCTGCTTGATGGTTTGGCCTTCCTTTACTTTCTTCAGAAGTGCCAAGTCAAAGCTAGGCTGTTTTAGACTGATAACTTCTGGATCATGGTCATCCTCATCGCCACCGTCTTTGCCATCCTGGTTGGTGGCATTATCAACATAAGTCCCGTCTTCTTCACCATCCGTATTTTGGTTGGCATCATCTGGCGTACTATCAACATCCGTTGGCGGATCATTGTCGGGATCTTCATCGTCATCAGCAGCGCTAATTTCGGCCCAGTTTGTAATGGTCAGGCCTTCAAAGTCAGCATCAATGGTGAAGACCACTTCGATCACGACCTCATCACCGGCTTGCAATGCATCTAACGAAAGCTCTAGGTTGCCATCGCTATTGACACCGCTGTCGGTCACACTAATTGCATTGCTATTGGCTGTGGTGTCTACGTCTGCTGCATTGCTTGACTTGTAGGTCAGTTCAGCTGGGATGTAGTCAATAACATCGACAGCATATGCATCTAGCGAGCCTTGATTCTCAATTGTGATACTGAAGGTCACATCGTCACCAGGCGTGTAGCTACCTGTAGATGCGGTTTCTTTTTTCAGCGCAAGGTCAAAGACTTGTCCGACTGGAATGGTTTCTGGATCGTGATCATCTTCATCACCACCGTCCTTACCATTGCCATCAAGTTCATTGTCGTCCCAAGTGCCATCTTCTTCGCCGGGTGTGTTCTGATTGTCATCGTCCGGCGTGCTATCAATGTCAGTTGGCGGATCATTCGATGGATCATCATCGTCATCAGCTGCACTAATTTCAGCCCAGTTCGTTAGACTTGTGCCTTGGAAGTCCGCATCAATTGTGAACGTCAGGTCATATGTCTTTGTCTGACCAGCTAGCAATTCTGCAATTGTGACGGTGCCTGTGTCTTCATCAATACTTAGGTCTGCGAACGGTGCTTCAAACAACGCAAGCGTCAATCCTTCTGGGATGTAGTCAGTCACTTCAACAGCAAACGCATCGACCGTGCCTTGGTTCACGACTGTAATGGTGTATGTGACGCTATCGCCTGGAGCATAGGGACTTTCATCGACTAACTCTTTCTTGAGTGCCAAGTCAAAGTCATACACAAACCCAAAGTCAATGGTTAGGTTCTCGTTGCCATCTAAGGTAATGGTGTCATTGTCTGGGTCTTCGCCAGTTGGTTCCCCGTCGCCAAGCGTGACCGTGTCAGACCATACGTCTTCGCCAATGTTAGTTGGATCAATGCCGTTGTCGTTATTGTCAGTATCGGTTTGATCATCACCCGTTGATGAGCGATAACCCGCTAATGGACCGTCTGTGCCGTTGTCATCCCATTCGACTGCTGGAATAGAGACGAGATAGTTACCGGCTAACAAGTTGTCAAACAAATACAGACCACCTGCATCCGTTGTATCCATGGCAAGCATGTCGTCATCATCAATGTCGCCATCGTCATCTATGTCATCTGGCTGCCCGTCAGCGTCTTCGTCTTGCCACAGTTCAACCCAAATGCCTTCCAATAATGGTTCACCATCATCAATTAGACCGTTGTTATTTTCGTCTTCCCAGACTTGGTTCCCAATGCTGTAAATTGGCACAAATCCGAAGTCAACGGTCAAGTTTTCATTGGCATCTGCGGTGTTTGGATCATTGTCTGGATCTTCATTCGTTGGTTCACCATCGCCAATCAGAATTGGGCCTGACCACACGTCTTCGCCAATAGTGGCTGGATCGATTCCGTTGTCGTTGTTATCGACGTCGTCTTGGGTGTCGCCAGTAGAAGAACGCATGCCAGCCAATGGACCGTCTGTTCCGTTGTCATCCCATTCGACTGCTGGAATAGAGACGAGATAAGTTGTCACTGTCGTGAGGCCATCAAATAGATAGAAACCGTCAGCGTCAGTAGTGTCCATCGCGACCATATCATCGTCGTCAATGGTGCCATCGCTATTGGTGTCATCTGGAAGTCCATCACCGTTGGCATCTAGCCAAAGTTCAACCCAAATGCCTTCCAACAAAGGTTCACCTGCGTCAATTAGGCCATTGTCGTTGTCATCTTGCCAGACTTGGTTACCAATACTGTAGGTTGGCACCGCAGGCGGCGCTGCAGGCGTGTTGGTTGGGGTTGGTGTACTGACGCTAGGCGGGGCAAACGAAACAATCGCCGGATCGTGGTCATCTTCATCGCCGCCGTTCTTGCCATCCTCATTGATCACATCGTCATCATCAAGATCATCAGTTTCTTCAGGCTGATTGAAATTTGTATCGTCTGGCGTACTATCCACATCGGTTGGTGGTGCAGTGCCAGTGTCACCATCGTCGTCAGCCGCAGAAATTTCGGCCCAGTTGATCAATTCACCACCACCATAGTTGACATCTACATCTACGGTTACATTGAAGCTCACGCTATCGCCAGCTGCGAGTGCGTCAAGCGTCCAAGTGTTATCTGCGTTATCTGTAATAACAATGGCATTACTGTTGTCTGTGGTTGTTACTGTCGCCACATTGGAGCCAGTCAACGTCATTTCTGTTGGGAAATAGTCCGTGACTTCAATATCTGTGGCATCAACTGACCCTTGATTGAAGACCGTAATCGTAAACGATGCCGTTTGCGTCGTAATGTTGCCCGTTAGGTCTACTTCTTGGCTTGCAATCAACAACACCTTCCGCAAGGCTAAGTCAAACACGTCCGCGGGAACGGCTGTTGGCGTAGGCGTCGGATCTGGTGTCGCCGTTGCGGGTGTTGCTGTTGCTGGTGGCTCTGGCGTATCAGTAGGTGTCGGTAACGGCGTATTGGCTGGATCTGGCGTGTTTGTAGGCGGCGGAACTGGAGTGTCCGTTGGTGTTGCAGCCGGATCAGGCGTATTCGTTGGTGTTGGACCCAGAGTTGGCGTAGTAACTGGCGTATTTGTTGGTGCCGGCGTTGAAGTAAACGTTGCCGTTGGTTGCGGACTAGGAACCGGTGTATTGGTAGGCGTTGGGGTTGGCGGCGTTGCATTGAACCCAAAGTCGTAAGTATGGTTGTTCGCACCCACTCCACCAGTGCTGAACGTAATAACAGCATAGCCACCAGCAGGGGTTGCATCGTTGTCACGTAAGTCACCGTTTGTTGTTGCATCATTGTCTGCAACAGTTGTGCTGAGATCTTCAGTTGCATCAACCGCCGCATCGTCTTCATCAATGCGCAGCTGATAGTCAGCCGTGTTGTAGGTCAAGCCAGCAACATTGTAAACACCGCCACTGGATGGACTTGCTGGGGCTGCGCCACTGGAGAACACATAGTACCCACTGGCATCAGTCGTTGCTGTCCCTATGACAGTACCGCCAGCGTTCAACAGTTCAACCGTTGCGCCAGAAATTGGTGTTTCATCTGGGTCTTGCACACCATCGTTGTCTGCATCGATCCAAACGTAGTTCCCCACCTCAATTGGCGCTGGGGCACAATACGCTTCGAGGTCACCAAGGCCGTTAGCTTTGCCTAATACATCAGCCGTTCCGCCAGTGGCAACATACAGCTCAATCCCATCTTGATATTGGTTTGCATCTTGGTCACTGTTTAGGAAGAAGCCAATCCCACCACTGTTGACGTTACCACCAGCGTTCATTGCCGTCGCTGGAATTTCACTACTCCCAGGGATGAAGCTAAGCGCGCCTTGGGCCGCTTCTTCATGGCTCCCGCCTGGACGTTCGGAGTTGTAGAACTCATCAGTTGCGCCATAGCCACCAACTGCCGTTTCACTGGTCCAAGTGCCGTCGCCATTTGTCGTCGCACGGATCATGTCACCAGCGGTTGCTGGGCTGGAGCGCCAATTCAAACCACCGTTATTATCAGTTGTGGTGTTGGCTTCGTTTGTTGTTGGGTCGCCATCATCACGCACAATCCCGGTTTGAACGCCAAGCTGATCGCCTGTACGATCACGGAACCCAAGGATCATGTCACCATTGTTATCAAATTCAATATCAGACAAGATTGGCCCTGGATTATCTGGACGTTGATTTTCTGAATTTGAAGTTGCCAAAAATTGCAAATCTGACCATTGGTTGACCCAAGGCGTCCATTCGCCTGGGTGCCCACCACCAGATTGTTGATTGCGAGGGTAATTCAGCGGGAAGTCCAGCACTGGATTTGCGCTGAAGTTACCTGTTGTGGGATCTAAGGTGTACACGTATGCATGCAGGTCAGCTACATTGCCACTTGATTCTGCACTATTGACCAGCCCAACGTAAATAAGACCGTCTTGCACACCAAGACCAAAGGGCCGGATGTTATCGGTTGGCGACTCGCCTAACTGAGCATTTGGGATGCCAGCCAGAATGTCATAGCGATCAATCGTCCGGCCATCGCCTGCGCTGTAGTCACTCGATGAATACGGATCACCTGCCGTTCCAATTGGAATGCGCAAAACTTCACGCGAGTGTAGATTGACGGTGTAAAGATATTCAAAATCATCTGAAATATCGAGGTCACCAAATGCGACTTTGCCAACTTGGCTGAAAGCAAAATCATCATAGAGCCACTCCACAGCACCTCCAGCGGGTTGCCCGTGTGCATAAGCGCCAGCACTGTCAGCACCTAAGAAGTCATCTAAATCAATAAAAGTCGAAACAGTGCCATCAGCAGCAACACGATAGATTGCTGCATTACCGTCTGGTCCAACATCGGAGTGCCGCTTTTGAAAAGCCGCAAAGAAACGGTCTTCAGTGACAGGGCTACGGCTGGAGCCATATACAGAACCAATTTGGCTAAATGTCGCCAATGGATCTTTATTTTGTGCTTGCCCAGTTGTTGCCCCACCGAGATTAGAAGACGTTTGAGAACCGTCTGATGCATAATCAAAAGCAATCACTGAAACTTCGGTTGGCCAGTCTGTGTGACCCGAATAGAAGTAACACGGCGTGTATAACGTTGGCTCAAGGCTGTCACAGTATTGCGCTGGATTGTGGAACGCTGCGTTGACCGTACCGCCTCCGTCCGCTACGGTTTGCACGGTTGTACCACCGGCAACTGCAGGCTGCAGAAAGTCGAGGCTGCCATCTGCTGGAAGCGTAAACTCAACCCTGTATGGCCCAGCGGTTAAAGAACCACAGGACGCAGTATCCACGCTGTAGGCGCCACTTGCAGCTGTAGTGGTGGCACAGGTGTTGTTGCTTGAGTCGAAGACAGTAACGGTAATGTTTTCAATGCCAGGCTCTGTATTTCCAACACTTTGTTGGCTGTCTGCGTTGTAGTCCCGAAACACAGTTCCAGATATAACGCCAGCAGCATGTGCTGAAAAGGCTGGTGCAATCAAGACCAGCAAGCTGGCAACGAGCAAAGACTTCAATGTAAGTGATCGATGTTGCATAAGATTTCCTTGTTTCAAACGGCTTTGTACTTGTAACCAACACAACGTTACTTTTTAGACAGGCTGTTTATATTCAGGAATCCTTAAGCAAAACATGTAAACAACAATCTCTATTAAGAGTTTATGTAACCTGCGCGCTCAAATAAATTTCAATAAGAAATTGATACTAATATTTTCAATTTATTCCTTTTTCTATAAAGCATTACTGACTCAAAGTTTTATAGACACACGTCTGTTTATATATCCAAGTACATCTCAATCGTCAAAAAAATCTACACCGCAAAAGTACTTCGGGTCTACGAAATCATTTTTTAGATAGAAAATATCCACAGTAGAG
>JAHDBS010000304.1:0-3155 GCA_020630225.1 Anaerolineales bacterium
CGAGATGCCTTTGATAGTGACACCAACTAGTGTCTTGGCAGGAGGTGCTAAAGCTATGATGATGGCCAGTAAAGCCGGAATTCCTACGAATAATGCTGCACTCTCGTTTAGCTTATACGAGTACAGTTGGTCATAGAGAAGTTTGACGAAGGCGATGGCAGCTACTATAGCTATAATCGCCCATTGAGATTGCGTAATTCGTTTCAATGCGCTCATATCAAAGGTGGATTGATTAGGTAACTAAGTTGTTCTGTGTTGGGAGTATTGTACTTTGTCTGGCGTGCTAAAGAGTTACTTAGCTGCTGGTAGTCTGTGTCAGAGACCTTCACAAAACCCACTTAACCTCGCCAAATACGCCGTTTTTCAATTCAAAATCCCCACAAGAAAAATTCATGGTGTTAAGCTCAACGCATGAGCGAACCAAAGTCTCGCCGCGGTCGGCAACGCGGCAGTAAAGCAAACAAACACGCCGAATCTCAAGAACAACCTTTCAAATTGATGACCCGTCCCTACCGGCCAATCGATGTATTGACGGAAGATGAGGTTGAAAAAGTGCACCAAGCGTCACTGCGGATTTTGCGTGACATCGGCATTCGGTTTGATCTAGAAGCCGCTTGGGACATTCTCGAAGACCACGGCTGTGAGGTGGATCGGACTGACGGGCTGACCAAATTTCCACCCGAAGTTGTCGATCATTTTCTGAGCCAAACGGCGAGCGAATTTGAACTTGTCGCGCGGAATCCTGAACGTAATTTGCACATTGGGGGCGATCATATTCACTGGGGCTCCGCCTCTAGCGCCCCGAATGTGATGGACTTAGATAACGGTCGTCGCCCTGGGACACAGGCGGATTTTGAAAATCTCGTCAAGCTCAATCATATGATTGGGTCATGTCACTTCCATACCGGCCATCCGGTTGAGCCGATTGATGCGCCGCCAAACACGCGCCACTTGACCAGCACCTATGCCTGGCTCACGCTGTCAGACAAAGTTTTTCGGAGCTACTGCATCGGTGATGTGCGCGTAAAAGATGCGCTCAACATGATCGAGATTGGCTTTGGAATTGACCGTGAAGAGCTCAAGCGCAAAGCACGGATTCAAGGCATTATCAATGTCAACTCACCTTTGGTGATGGATGCACCGTTGCTAGAAGGTGCCATTGAATTGGTAAAGAATGGACAATGTGTCATTGTCTCGCCAGTCGGGCTAGCTGGGGCAATGTCGCCAATTACGCTGTCTGGTTCACTGATCCAAACTAATGCTGAGGCAATTGGTGTAATCGCCTTTTTGAACATGGTGCAACCGGGCGCGCGCTTGCTATATGGCGTCGTGACCTCACCTGTAGATATGAAATCCGGCGCGCCAGCGATGGGTGTTCCTGAAACGGTGACAGGCACCTTGGCGCACGGCCAAATGTCGCGCTATTACAACATGCCGCAGCGTCAATGGTTAGGGTCGACCTCCACTGCGGTTGATGGGCAGGGCGCTTACGAATCGATGATGTCGATTTGGGGGAACCTCTTGTCTGGGTCACACATGGTGGCACATGCCCACGGCTGGATGGAAGGCGGGCTAACCTCTTCCTATGAAAAAACCATCATGGATGCGCAAATGATCCAGATGATGGGGGCGCTTAATCCGCGCATTCCGTTTGATGACCTCGAAGAAGTTATTGAAGCTATCGGTAACGTTGGGCCGGGCGGGCACTTCCTCAATGCGGACCATACAATGCCGCGCTACATGACCGCCTTCCATCGCCCATTGATTTCTGACTGGCGACCGTATGAGTTCTGGGAAGCGAGTGGTTCTCCAGACACAGCGCAACGCGCGAATGTGAAATGGAAAGCAATGCTGAAAGCGTATCAAGCACCAAAGATGGATGCAGGCATTCGGGATGCGCTGGATGACTATGTCGCCCGCCGCAAGATCGAGATTGGGAAGATGACGATTTAGGTTAGTTTGAGTTGCTTCTGAATGCGTGTGCGCAGGAAAGTATTCAAAATCCCCATAATTCCCAAGAAAACAAGATAGGCACCTCACTCAAATTTCGATATATTGAGATCAAGATTTGAGGGGGTGCTTTTATGTTGAAGCTAACATTTTTTGCAATTTGGGGTGCTGTATTTGTTTTGAACATCATAGCGATGGCATTGATCAGTCCATGGGCAAAATTGCGTCGAAAATATCCTGGGTCTCTGTTTGCAACTGGGACAACTTTTGTGAGGTTAACAAGTGGCCGCTTTGACAAATTCCGCATTACAAACGTCTTGATGATTAGAGGTAATCAACAAGGTATGCGTCTTAGCCTGCTACTTTTCGGATTGATAGTTTGGCCAATTTTCATTCCCTGGCATAAGATGCGGGTTTACTATTCCGAAATTCGAGGTATTCCCGTTGCTCGGATTAGATTTTCGGGTAGCAAGGTTGAACTGTGGCTTAGATGGTATCTAATTGACATCATCCAAACTAAACTTGAGGTGGCGCTTCCTGTAGTGACAACCTCTCTGGAATGAGCCAATATTGGATTATTAAGAGAAAAGGCCAAATAAATGAAAGACTTACTGCAAGAGATATCCGCCTGCACAGTTTGTGACCTGCCCTTTGGCCCACGCCCCGTCATGACAGCGAGCAAAAATAGCAAGCTGGTTATTATTGGTCAGGCACCGGGCAGTAAAGTCCATGCATCGGGTATTCCGTGGGATGATCCCAGCGGAGACTTATTACGGAAATGGTTAGGGGTAGATAAAGCCACGTTTTATGACCCAGAGCAAATCGCGATTATCCCGATGGGCTTTTGTTATCCGGGTAAAGGTAAGTCTGGTGACCTGCCGCCACGCCCAGAATGTGCGCCGCTTTGGCATGACCGCCTGTGGTCAGAGATGCCAAATGTGCAACTAACATTGTTGATTGGACAATATGCGCAAAAAGCCTACTTAGGCGACAACGCAAAACGCAATTTGACAGAAACGGTTAGGCACGTTGAAGACTACTTGCCCAAATATTTTCCGTTGCCACATCCATCACCGCGTAATCGGTTTTGGTTCAAGAAGAATCCGTGGTTTGCGGAAGTCGTGTTGCCAACCCTAGCTGAAATTCTAAGCTCAGTTATTTGAGTGTCGATAACACAGAGTAGTGACAAACGCCAGGCGCGGTAA
>JAHDBS010000304.1:3165-5783 GCA_020630225.1 Anaerolineales bacterium
AAGAATCCGTGGTTTGGTCGTGTTCCCTAGCTTAAATTCTAAAATATTTGAGTTAACACAGTGACATGACGCGTCACTACTCTGTTGCGATTGTAATCCGCAACGCCTCTTGGTCGTAGGCGCGGTAAACTCTTACTCACTTCAGGAGACGATTCAATATGAAACTCGCAATCTTCGGCGCGACTGGCGCAACGGGCATGCAAATTACAGAACAAGCCTTGGCAAACGGACATTCTGTGTCGGTCTTGGCACGCACGCCAGAAAAAATGACGCTACACCACGCTGACTTAACCGTTATCCAAGGCGATGTGCTGAATATTGATGATGTCACAAACACTGTCGCAGGTGCAGATGCGGTCATTTGTACGCTTGGCAGTGGCTCATTAGGGGCAACCACATTACGAACAGATGGCACGCGGCACATCATCACAGCGATGAATGCAGCCAATATCAAACGGCTTGTGGTGGTGTCGGCAATGGGAATTGGAGATAGCGCTGGTCAGCTAACCTTTGTCTCAAAGCTGTTTGTGCGACTAATGCTCAAGAATGTGATGCAAGACCATGCAAGTCAAGAAGCGCTCGTCATGAGCACCGATCTAGATTGGGTGATTGTGCGTCCGTCTGGACTTACTAACAAGCCTGCAACTGGCAATTACCAGCATGGGTTGGGAACTGACCTTGAAATAAAAAGCGGCCAAGTGGCGCGGGCAGATGTCGCTGAATTTGTGCTGGATCAACTGACAAACAATGCATATCTGCGGCAGGCCGTCAGCGTGACCTGATGTTTGGATATAAAAACCTAGACAAACTTCGTCGCATTTCCCCCTGAAAAACTTCATATAATTGCGCCAACACATAATTGCTTTGAAAAGGACACTTCACTATGGCAAACCTCATTGTTGGCAAACACCGCGCCAAAATTGGCGCATTACAAGAACCTTCATCAGAAACAATCAAATATGCAGAGAGCTTGAACCTGCATAACCTGGGCCCGGGACATTTAGCGGTGGGCGAGTGGGAAGCAGCCGGGCTTGCATTGCCCGATATGGACGCAATCCGTTCTTATCGTCTAAGTCGTGTGCGCCAAACGCTGCGCAAGTTTGACTATGCTGGCATCGTGTTGTGGGATCCGCTCAACATTCGCTACGCAACTGACAGCACCAACATGCAACTGTGGGTGACTCACAATGCCACGCGCTACTGTTTTGTCCCAACCGAAGGCCCGGTCATTCAATTCGAATTTAGTCACGGGGAACATCTCAACGTGCACACGCAAAACGTCGATGAAATTCGGCCAGCAATGTCATGGGCATATCTGATTGCCGGAGATCGGTACGAAGAACAGGCAGAAAAGTGGGCGGCTGAAATTGCCGACTTAGTGCGACAGCACGGCGGCGGTAACATGCGCTTAGCGCTGGATCGCTGTGGCTATGATGGCATGCGCGCTTTAGAGAAAGAAGGCATTGAAATCAAAAACGGCGAAGAGGTGATGGAATTGGCGCGTGAGATCAAGAGCGCTGAAGAAATCAAAGCGATGCGCTGTGCCATCCACGCCTGCGAAGCTTCGATTGCGGAAATGCACAAGGCGATGCAACCAGGCATGATGGAGCAAGAGCTCTGGGCAGTCTTGCATGCTGAGAACATCAAGCGCGGCGGGGAATGGATCGAAACGCGACTAATGTCATCTGGCCCGCGCACTAATCCTTGGTATCAAGAATGTAGCAGTCGCGTCATTGAGAATGGCGATCTGGTGGCGTTTGATACCGACCTGATTGGGTCATACGGCATCTGTGTCGATATGTCACGTACATGGCTGTGTGGCGATAAAGCGCCAACCGCGCAGCAAAAAGACGTCTATACCAAAGCTCTTGAACAAATTCGACGTAATACCGAATGGCTGAAGCCGGGGCTTACCTATAAAGACCTCACCTTTGATTCGTTCATGTATGACCCAGCTAAGTACAACACCTACTCGGTGCAATATCACGGGGTTGGCTTGTGTGACGAAGTACCTGCAATTTACTTCCCGGACGCTTGGGAGGCCTTTGGGTATGACGGTGTTCTTGAACCCGGTATGGTGATTTGTGTTGAGAGTTACCTCGGTGAAAAGCAGGGTGGTCAAGGTGTGAAGCTCGAAGATCAGGTGCTGATTACTGAAGACGGCTATGAAGTGCTGACAAGCTATCCGTTTGAAGACAATCTTCTAAACAGCTGAAACCACTAATGACATAAATATGCACGAATGGGCTGCTGTAAGTAGTGCCCATTCGTGTAATTCGTGGATTAAGAATTCTCCGTATTTGACTGCTAAACTAGGCCTATGAATTGGAACGCAATCCTCGACTGGCCTGAATACTCAAAACTGCTGATTGGTCTCATTGTCATGACCGATCCGATTGGTAATTTGCCGATTTTTGCTGGCTTCACAGAAAAGCTCTCAAAAGCCGAAAAGCGAAAAACGGTTATCTCTGCTGTGCTGACCTTCATTGTGACGATGATGGTGTTTGCGTTTCTAGGCTTACGCATTCTGAATGTGTTTGGGATTACCATCGAAGCCTTCAAGGTGGCTGGTGGGGTGATGTTTCTGTTCTATGGTCTGTCTATGATGGGCATCATTG
>JAHDBS010000305.1 GCA_020630225.1 Anaerolineales bacterium
TCGTTGATGGTGGGATGCTCGCGCAACAACGCTCTGCCACGGTTGATATTCGTCCACCGCAAGATTTCCCTTCCGTTGAAGATTTAGGATAGATATCTGTTGCGAAGTTGCGAAGTTGCGATGTGTACTTCGGAACCTCGTAGCTTCGTAATTTCGTAACCAATCAGGATAAAACAATGACGAACAATTACGACATGATTTTCGCTGGCGCAGGCGTCATGGGCTGTGCAACGGCTTATAACCTGCTGCTGCGCGATCCAAGCTTGAAGATTTTGTTGGTTGAGCGCGACTCATCTTACGAACGCAATTCAACTGTGCTTTCAGATGGCAATATGCGCATCCAATTCAATTTGGAGCCAAACATTCGAATTTCGCAGTATGGGATGAAATTTATGGAGACGTTTGACGAAGTAATGACGTCTTCAACCTATACGCCAGCGACAAACTTCCGCCGTCAGGGCAACATGTTCTTGATTTCTAAAGCGGGTGAAGCCAATGCACGTAAAGGGTATGAAACCCAAAAGAGCTTTGGTTGCGATGTCGAATGGATCAATCCAGACCAGATTTCTGATTACTTCC
Organism: Anaerolineales bacterium; assembly: GCA_020630225.1. Taxonomy (GTDB): domain Bacteria; phylum Chloroflexota; class Anaerolineae; order Anaerolineales; family UBA6668; genus JAHDIM01. The sequence continues at coordinate 580 of JAHDBS010000305.1, forward strand.
CTTGGTATGAAACCCAAGATGACAGCATTGCCGGCGCAACGTTTGGGCCTGGCGATGGCACAATGTCACCGCGCGATATTCTGCTCGGATACCGCCATAAAGCAGTTGATTTAGGTGCAACGATTATCGAAGCTGAAGTCGCTGAACTGCTAAAAGACGGCGACCAGATGACGGGCATCAAGCTCAAGAACGGCGATGTTTACAACGCGAATATTGTTGCTAACGTCACTGGTTCATGGTCAACTATTCTGGCTGAAACTGTTGGTGTTACGCTACCGATTACCCCAATCAAGCGCGAAGTTTACTCTGTCAAGACAGATCAGAAATCGGAAACAATCATGCCGATGATGCTGTTCCCCTCTGGGCAATATCTCATTCACGAAGGCGGCGGCAGCTTCATTACTGGCGGTAAACATCCACTGGATCCAGTGACGTTTACAGACTTTAGCTGGCATAAACAACGTTTTGAAGAGCACATGTGGGAAGGCCTCATCAACTACATCCCCTGTTTTGATCGACTTCAAGTCCATAGTGGTTGGGGGGCACTGTATGCAGTCAATACGTTGGATGCAAACGGGATCCTTGGAGAGTGGCCAACGTTGAAAGGCTACTTCTGTGCCAACGGTTTCTCTGGGCATGGCTTCCAACAATGTCATGCAGTTGGGCGCTACATCGCAGAACTGATGCTAGGTGTTGAGCCAACCTTAGATCTCTCAATTTTCGGTCCGCAGCGCATTTTGGATAATGCACCGGTCTTCGAAAATCCAGATCGATTGATTTAGTTGGATAGTTTGCTGGTTGGTGAGTTGGTTAGTAAGTCTGTAGTTCTGCTAGCCCATCAGCCAGCAGTAACAGTCTCTAAACACCAACAAACCAACTAACTTACAAACTACCAAACCAAAAACCATGAAACAAAAATATCGTGTGGGTGCCGATATCGGCGGCACGTTTACGGACCTGATCATTGTTGATCAAGAGACTGGTGCGTTTTCAATTGGCAAGACCCTGACGACTCCGCGTGATCCGTCAATTGCCGTCGAGACGGTGTTGCGGGACGTCCTTGAACAGTCTGGTATCTCTTCAGATGAGATCCATAATTTGATCCATGGGACAACGCTCGTGACGAATGCGATGATCGAGCGCAAAGGGGCGCAGACAGCCTTGATGACGACCGAAGGCTTTCGCGACTCAATCGAGATTGGGCGTGAAACTCGCTACGATCTTTATGATCTGATGCAAGAGCAGCCAAAGCCTTTGGTGCCGCGTTATCTGCGCTTTGACGTGCCGCAACGCACGCTGTATGACGGAACATCGCAAAAGCCTCTAGACGAAGACTATGTGCGCAAGCTCACCGCTGAACTTCAAGCCAGTGGGATCGAAGCCATTGCTGTTACGTTCTTACATAGCTTTATCAACCCAGCTGATGAAGAGCGCGTGCGTGACATCATTCAAGAGATTGCGCCTGAAATTCGGGTCTCTATTTCTTCTGACGTTGTGCCTGAAATTCGTGAATTTGAACGGGCATCAACCACCATTGCGAATGTCTATGTGCAAGAACTGGTGGAACGCTATTTACGCAACCTTGAAGATCGCTTAGCAGACCTCGGCTTTGCTGGGAGCTTTTATCTAATGCTCTCTAGCGGCGGGATTGCGACCGTTGATACGACCGTGCGCTACCCAGTACGCCTGCTTGAATCAGGCCCTGCTGCTGGGGCGCTGGCTGCAAATGCATATGGCAAGCTCACCGGCAATGAAGACCTAATTTCATTTGATATGGGTGGCACAACGGCCAAAATCTGTGTGATTGACAAAGGCGAGCCGATGATTGCCCACGAGTTTGAGGTTGATCGGATCTATCGCTTTGCGAAAGGCTCAGGCTTGCCGATCAAGCTGCCAGTGATTGAACTGATTGAAATTGGAACCGGCGGTGGCTCCATTGCACGGGTGGATGCACTGGGCTTGCTCAAAGTTGGGCCAGACTCTGCAGGGGCCGATCCGGGGCCAGTGTGCTATGGCAACGGTGGCGAAGACCCAACCGTGACGGATGCGAACCTAATCCTTGGTTACCTTGACCCTGACTACTTCCTAGGTGGCAAGATGGATCTGATGTTGGACAAGGCGCGCAAGATTATTGAAGAAAAAATTGCGCAGCCGCTAGGCATGTCAGTGGAAGAAGGCGCTTGGGGCATTCACCAAATTGCTAATGAAAATATGGCGAATGCAGCGCGGGTTCACGCGTTGGAGCGCGGTAAAGATCCGCGTCGTTATCCAATGTTTGCCTTTGGCGGTGCGGGGCCAGTACATGCGTATCGCATTGCTCATTCGCTAGGCTCACCACAGTTGCTAGCACCATTAGGGGCTGGCGTGATGAGTACCGTCGGTTTCCTGACCGCGCCACTCGCGTTTGATTTCGTGCGCTCTTATCCAGTTGAGTTTGGTGAAATTGATTGGGCGCATATTGGCAGTCTGTTTGCAGAAATGGAAACGGAAGGCGCAGCGTTGTTGAAAGACTCGGGCGTGGCTGAAGCTGATATCAATCATCGACGCTATGTTGACATGCGCTATGTTGGTCAAGGCCATGAAATTCAAGTCGAACTTGATGGCGGTGCGCTAAGTGATGCGTCTGCTGAAGCCTTGCAAGCACGCTTCGAAGTTGTGTATCAAGAACTGTATGAACGGGCTGGCCCACCAGTCAATCTTGAAATTCTCAACTGGCGCGTTGTGTCAGCAGGGCCAGTGCCAGACGTAAGTTTGCAGGTGACTGACACAGCAAACAATACGACAGATGCAACAAAAGCGATCAAACGCACGCGTCCGGCGTACTTCCCAGAATCAAATGGGTATGTTGATACGCCAATTTATGACCGCTATGTCATGGCGCCGGGGCTAACCTTTGACGGCCCGGCGATTGTAGAAGAACGCGAATCCACTGTGATTATTGGCCCCGGAGCAACCTGTCACATTGATGAACATTACAACTTGGTAATTGATATGCCAACCGCGGAGGAAGCATAGTCATGGCAAAACTCAATGCTATTCAACTTGAAGTGTTGTGGAACCGCTTGCTCTCTGTTTGTAATGAGCAACAAACGACGCTAATCCGCACTGCATTCAGCACCATTGTGCGTGAATCGCTTGATTTAGCCTGTGGCGCGTTTGATACCCGCGGTTACATGATTGCGCAATCCGCAACAGGCACCCCTGGGCACATCAATCCAATGGCGACTGGCGCAATTCACCTACTGAATGCTTATCCGCCAGAAACGCTCAAGCCGGGCGATGTCTTGGTGACAAATGATCCGTGGCAAACTGCGGGGCAGGTCAATGACTTCACTGTCATGACCCCTGTATTTCGTGGTGACAAGATTGTGGCCTACTTTGCGAACTGTTGCCATGCGCCTGACATTGGCGGACGGATTTTGTCAGCTGGTGCGCACGAGGTCTATGAAGAAGGACTGCGGGTTCCAATTACGAAGCTGTTTAGTGAAGGGAAACCAAACGAAGAACTCTTCAAGATTATCCGCGCCAACGTTCGCACACCGGATGAAACTGTAGGTGATCTGTACGCACAAACGTCTTGTAATGCAGTTGGGGCGCGGAGCCTACTGCAAATGATGGATGAATTTGGCTTAGACACGATTGATCCATTAGCAGACGAAATTATTGCGCGTTCTGAACATGCCATGCGCGAGGGCATTCGCGCCTTGCCAGACGGTGTTTACAAGCACGAAGTCTGGAGTGATGGCTTTGAAAGCCCGCTCAAGCTGGTGGCAACGGTGACCGTTGACGGCACCGACATGACCATTGACTTCGATGGGTCGTCACCGCAAAGCGCCCGCGGGATCAATGTGGTGCTCAACTACACGCGCGGGTATGCCTCCTTTGCGGTCAAAGCAGCGATTAGTCCTGAGGTGCCGCACAATGAAGGTGCTTTCCGACCGGTGAAAGTGATCGCGCCGGAAGGCTCAATTTTGAACTGTCGACCGCCAGCAGCAGTTGCATCACGACACTTGGTGGGGCACTTCCTGCCCGGCCTTATTCTGGGTGCACTCGCTCCGGTTATTCCAGAGCGGATCTTGGCAGGTGGCGCAGATCCGGGGTGGATGAGTGTTTGGCGGGCAACTTGGCCGAAAACTGGCAAAAGCGCCAACTTTACGCTATTTCAACTGGGGGGCGCTGGTGCACGGCCAACGAAAGACGGTCTCAGCACAACTGGTTTTCCAAGTGGCGTTGGCGGGGTGCAAGCAGAAGTAATTGAAACGCAAGCGCCAATTGTGCAAGCTTACCGCGTGATGAAGCAAGATTCAGGCGGCGCAGGCGAGTTCCGTGGCGGGTTAGGGCAGTCTACGCTATTCTCACACCTTGGCTCGGAAAAATGGTCTGTGTCCGGCATGGTGGATCGCACCAAGTTTGAGGCGCAAGGTCTATTTGGTGGGAAACCCGGTGCGATTGGGGAATTCAAACTAAATGGCGAACACGTACCGCCCAAGACGATCATGTGGATGGAACCCGATGCCACGATTGGGATGGAACCACCCGGTGGCGCAGGCTACGGTGAACCGTACAAGCGCGATCCAGCGCGAGTCTTAGAAGACGTTGTCTACGGTTATATTTCAATCGAAGCTGCCCGCGAAGAATATGGGGTGGTCGTGAATTTCACGGGCGATGAAGGTGCTTTGGTGAAGTTGCCGGAGCAATATGCGTTGGATTTAGACGCAACGGAGAAATTACGGAGCTAATTACTAATTGGCTAAAGGCTAATGTGTTCTGTGCCATCTATGAGGTGAACACGTTAGCTATTAGCCTTTAGCTATTTGAAAATTATGAACATCACAAGAAACAACACCACCGCCCGGTCTAGCCGCAGCGTTATTTACAACGGCGTGGCCTATTTGTCAGGACAAGTTGCGGCTGATCCTGAGGCCGATATTCAAGAGCAAACTCGCAGCACGCTGGCCAAGATCGATACGATTTTGAGTGACATTGGCAGCAGCCGCGAGAATATTTTGTCTGCGACCATTTATCTGCGCGATATTGCGAACCACTTTGCCTTGATGAACGAAGTCTGGAATGCGTGGGTCCCAGATGGACATGCGCCAGCCAGAGCGTGTGTTGAAGCGCACATGGCGCGGTCAGCGTTGCTGGTTGAAATTTCAATTGTTGCGGC
>JAHDBS010000306.1 GCA_020630225.1 Anaerolineales bacterium
TCTTGTTGTTCGCGCCTTTCCTCTTCGCATGGATATTGCTAACGTTCTTTATTCGGCGTGGGGATGCATCTCTTGTTACGGCAATGCGCCAACCGTTCTTTGGGTTGTTTGCAAGTGGTCTAGTGATGTTGGCATTTATTATTCCAGTTACTGTTTTCAACTATCAGCAATTTGATCATTTCGTATTGCTGAATACAAACTCTGGGTATGCATTGTTCTGGGGGAATCACCCAGTGCATGAATATCGATTTGTGCCTATATTTACGCCCGATATGCCGACCTATCAGGAATTGATTCCGCAAGAACTGCTGCATCTCAATGAGGCGCAGTTGGACTCTGCATTGCGAGAGCTTGGATCTTCGTTTATGCGTGAAAATCCACAGCGTTATCTGATGCTCTGCCTCACGCGTATTCCGGCGTACTTTCAGTTTGGGTATTCTGCGCAGTCAAGCATGCTTTCAAATATTGTCCGAATTGCATCTTTAGGTGTTGCGCTGCCATTTATGTTGCTAGGCCTCTTCAAATGGGGGCGTGGCAAAGTACAAGCTAAAACAAAGCGCTGGGATGCGTCTTTGTTAGTGTTGTTCGCGTTCATCTATACCTTGGCTCACATTATGACGTGGGCACTGGTGCGCTATCGTTTGCCAGTAGATGCTGTCTTAATACAGTTTGCTGCATTCGCATTGGTCGGATTATTAAATCCAATAATTGCGAAAACCCGCTGGGCGGCCTTGCAATGAGTTTGAAGTTCGTTCGTATTTTGGCGTGTGGTCAAGACGTTGGTGACGTGACTATGTCCAATGTGTCTAACTGGATATTGGCGTTGGAGGTTCAGCAATGAAGGTAATGTTCATTGTGCCTTACACACCAAGTCTCATCCGGACGCGGTCATATAACCTGATCCGATCACTGATAACGCTTGGGCATTCGGTGACCTTGGTGACCCTTACGGAAAGTGAAGGTGATCTTAATTCACTTGCTGAATTAGAAGCTGTTGGCGTTGAAACTGTATATGCGTCGCATGCGAAACTGACGGCCATGCGTAATATGGCATTCACAATGCCAAGTTTAGAGCCATTGCAAGCCGCTTACAGTTGGAATACGGAGCTGTTTGACAAGCTCAAGGCCTCCATTCTTGACGCCGCACCAGATGTCATTCATGTGGAGCATTTGCGTGGTGCGCGGTTTGGACTGCGCCTAATGGATGCAATGCAAAAAGGACGCTTGCCTGGTGTGCCGGTTGTTTGGGATAGTGTCGACTGCATTAGCTATCTTTTTGAACAGTCAGCGCGTGAAAGTCGTAGTTTTTCAAAAAAACTAATCACAGCGTTTGAACTCCCACGTACGCGCCGTAGTGAAACTAAGCTTGTTGCTGCATTTGATCATGTCGTGACAACGTCGCCAATTGATAAAAAAGCATTGCTTGAACTACAGCCAAATGGCGCAGACATTGACATCATTCCAAACGGTGTTGCGTTAGATTATTTTGGTGAAGATCTTCAGCAAGCAACATTGCCCAAAACGGTTGTGTTGTCTGGCAAGATGAGTTATCACGCCAATATTACGGCTGCATTGTATTTGATCAATGATGTCATGCCTTTGGTGTGGCAGAAAGATCCAGCAGTCAAAGTAAAAATAGTGGGGAGTTCACCAACTCCACAAATTAAAGCGTTGGCAACAGATCATCCAGAGCATGTAGAAGTTACCGGCTTTGTTGAGGATTTGCGGCCACATTTACAATCGGCAACCGTTGCTGCAGTGCCGATTTTGTATGGTGCGGGCAGTCAGTTCAAGGTGCTAGAAGCAATGGCGTCTCGAACCGCTGTAGTCGCTACAAAACGAGCGACATCTGCACTGGCGGTGACGTCAGGTGCAGAATTGTTAATCTCTGAAACGGCTCAAGAATTCGCGGACAATTTATTGACCGTACTGAATAATGCAGGCGTCAGGGATGAAATTGCAGCTGCTGGTAATCACTATGTGCGCCAATCGCATGATTGGCTAGAAATTGCAAAGAAATTGGTATCGGTATATGTTGAAGTCAACCAATCCTACACTGGACGCGCCGTTTGATCTAAGCGCATTCTTAAACGTTCAAATGGCTACTCATCGAGACGAAATCGCGCGTCAGAAATCACGCTTCCTCGCCTTCACATTTGTGACAGATGCGCTGATGCTTGTGTTAGCGATGGCAATGGCGTATTGGGTGCGCTTTGTTGCGCAGACCCGCTTGTTTCAGTCAGATGCGCTCATTCAGCCACGGCTCTACCTTTGGTTTTCTGTGGGCTTAGTCGTTGCGCTGCTCGTCGCATTTTGGATCTATCGGCTTTATATTTGGCGCCGGATTTATCGCGGGTATCAGGAGTTTGCGTCCATTTTTCACGCGAGCTTGACGGTACTAGCGTTAGTCACTGTCTATCAGTTTTTCTCTGAATCGGTATTGATTGCGCGTGGTTGGTTAGGCCTTGCAACTATTTTCTCAATAATGTTTGTGATGTTGGGGCGCATGCTCATGCGATCTCGCCTAGCGTCCGTTCGTCGTAATGGCAAACTGACGTTGCCTGCAATTATTATTGGCGCCAATGAAGAAGCGGCTGTGCTTGCTGAACAATTGTCGACCGGGCCAGCGTCTGGATTGAAACTGATTGGGTTTCTCAGTGATGAAGCTGCTGACCAAGGCACAGATGTTGCTGACAAACCAGTATTAGGGCCAGTGTCATTATTGGATGATCTTGTCACTAAATATGGTCTTACTGAAGTGGTAATTGCAAGCAGCGCGCTACGCCGAGACGCAATTTTGGGGTTGTATCGTCGCTATGGCAATTCTGATCAGGTATCGTTGCGTCTTTCATCTGGGCTATTTGAAATGCTCACAACAGGCTTGCAGGTACAAGAATTTGCCAATGTGCCGCTGATTGGCGTGAACCGAACGCGTTTGTCGGGGCCGCAGCGTCTGATGAAGTCATTGTTGGATATCTCAGTGGCCGCAGCAGTACTGCTTGTGCTAAGTCCATTGTTGATTGCGCTCGCAATTATTGTCAAATTGGACTCTAAAGGCCCAATCATTTATCGACGGCGCGTAGTTGGTCTGAATGGTAACGAGTTTGATGCATTCAAAATCCGAACGATGCACATCAATGGTGACGAAATCTTGGCCCAGCACCCAGAGCTACAGGCTGAGTTAGCGGCTAACCACAAACTCAAACATGACCCACGCATTACGCGCATTGGGAATACACTGCGAAAATACAGTATTGATGAACTGCCGCAGCTTTTCAATGTCTTGCTCGGACAAATGAGCTTGGTTGGCCCACGTATGATTACAACTGCTGAGCTTGAAAAATACGGGCGTTGGGCGTTGAATCTACAAACTGTTCGCCCTGGATTGACCGGCCTTTGGCAAGTCTCTGGACGCTCAGATTTGACCTATGATGATCGTGTTCGTCTGGACATGTACTACATTCGAAATTACAGTATTTGGCAAGACATTTCGATCTTGCTCAACACTATTCCGGTGGTGTTATTTGGCAAAGGAGCCTACTAATTCACACTAGTGATAGAGGCTTACTTTAAGTTTGGTATGAGCTAGGTTTGAATTACCTAGATCACACAAATCTGATTGCAAATTCTGTTACAATCAAAAAATCATGTCGCCTTACATATTTTGTAAAGTGACCGCATTTATGGAATTACTCTGTGGAATTACTGAATTACATTCGTATCTTACGTAAGTGGCTTTGGCTCATTGTGGTTGCCGTTGTATTGGCAGCAGGGTCAAGCTATATTGCGAGTTTGCTGCAAACGCCGCTGTATCGAACAAGCACGACCCTTATTGTTGGTCAGGTTTTGCAAGATCGGACGCCAGATGCTGTCGGGATTTATACCAGCCAACAGCTTGCACAAACTTATATTCAGCTTGTTAATCGCGAACCAATTTTGGAAGCAACAGTTGATTCGCTTGAATTGCCGTTTGCCTGGACTGACTTACGTAACTCTGTAGCAGCTGTACCTGTTGAAGGTACACAGCTAATTGAAATTGCTGTTATTGATGCAAACCCGAAACGCGCACAGGCAATTGCTAATGAAATGGCGCGTCAACTCATTCTGCAAAGCCCAACGAATCCAGATCCAGAAGTACAAGCGCGTCTTGACTTTATTCAACAAGAATTGCCAGATCTGCAAAACAAAATTGCTAATGCGCGGGATGCGATTAGCGAGTTAGATATTCAAATTTCTGAAGCAACAAGCGCACGTGAGCTGCAAGAAGCAGAGCAACAAAAGCTAGTGCTTTCAAGCCAAATATCACAATGGCAGAATACTTACGCCCAGTTGTTGGCTTCAATTGGCGAAACGAACAGCAACTACTTGCAAGTTGTGGAACCTGCCTCTGAGCCTTCTGTTCCAATTAGCCCACGGACCCGCAACAACGTCATTCTTGGTGCTGCTATTGGTCTCTTGCTTGCTGGTGCAGCTGCCTTCTTGCTTGAATACTTGGATGACAGCATTCGCTCTCCAGAAGAAGCAAAGCGTCTTGTCGGTGTGCCTGTAATGGCAATGGTTGCTCCGATCAAAGGTGTAGATGAAAACGACCGCAAATTGGTCGCGCTGAAAGATCCGCAGAACCCTGCGACAGAAGCATTCCGCTCCTTGCGTACTCAAATTCAGTTCTCTGCATTGACCTCATCGCAAAACCTGATTTTGGTGACCAGTGCAGGGCCGCATGAAGGTAAGTCGTTGACATCAGCTAACTTGGCAGTTTTGCTTGCTCAGGCTGGTATGAAAGTGTTATTGGTTGATGGTGACTTGCGTCGCCCAGTCATGCATGAAAACTTTGACTTGCGCCAAACGGATGGCCTGACAGAGCTGTTGGTAGAGTGGAAGCAAGAAGTTCGCCCATCTTTCCCTGGTGAAACAACCGAGCTTGCTGGCGCGCCTTCATTTGAATTGTTGCTTGATAAGTACTGCCAAGTGGTAGACCAACCGGGGTTGTCAATCTTGACCAGTGGTGAATTGCCCCCGAACCCATCAGAGTTGTTGGGGAGCATCCAAATGGATCAATTCTTGCGTGCTGCAGCGCGTAAGTTTGATAGCGTCATTATCGATACACCGCCAGTGATTGCTGTCACAGATGCAGTGCTGCTTAGCCGCCAAGTCGATGGCGTACTGTTCGTAATTGATAACGAAAAGACTCGCCGCCGGATGGTACAGCGTGCAATTGAAAATCTCCGCACTGTGGGTGCTCGCATCATCGGGGTTACAATCAATCGCTATGACGGGCAGGGTGAAGATCCATATGGTTACAGCTATTACTACACCCAAAAGACGGGTACAGCGCCGCTAAATGGCACTGGTAAGCGTCGCGCGAAGCAGAAGGCCTAGCGTCGTCTAGCTAAGTCAATTTGTAATAAAAAGGCTCCTATATGGGGCCTTTTTTGTTGTCATTATTTGGATGTGTACAGGTCGCGTTGCGTTAGTGAGGAAGTTGCCTAAGACTGTCTAGAACCACCAGCCTTTAGAGGGGCTACTTGTCCTAACTTGAATTCTGGATAAGATATTTTAGAAGTCTGTGTTTCTAGCTGAATTCGCGTCCCCAAAGCGACATGGCCCGCTCTTTTATGCCGCTCTTATCCCGGACTGAGGTTATCCTATTGTGTGCTTTCCCGCACGACTAAGGGCCAACAATAGGTAACAAAAAAGACGCCCATTTGGGCGTCTTTTCAATGCTACGAGAGTGA
>JAHDBS010000307.1:0-1761 GCA_020630225.1 Anaerolineales bacterium
GCAGGCGTATTGCTTGGTGTTGGTGTTGTGGCAAATGCGACCTGTGCTGGTGAAATACTGAAGAATAGGAGTGTAAGTGCTACTCCGAACCCAGCGCAAAGCTGCCGAAAAATAGTATACGAACGATTGTAATCAAGACCCTTTTTACCCATATTTGCATGGTATAAGGGCTTACAAAACAGGTCGATAAAGAGATCGTTACAAGTTCGTTCGAATGCGGTATGCCAATTCCTCTATCGGAAATATTTGTCCAATCTAAGCCCGATAGCTAGCGCAAGCGCAAAGACAACGGTCGCTAGAAGCAAAACAGGCACAATTGTGATGGCAAATAAAATATTCGTTCCCGTATTTGGAATTTCATCTGGAATGAGTGTGAACACTGCAGGTTGTGCGGCTTGGGACACACCATTATGAACAACCGCTGTTTCCAGCGCGACTGTATTTCCTAACTCAGCGTCTTCGCGAACGACAGCAGAAAGAACGAATGTCATTGTCTCGTTAGCGCCCAAGGTCACAATCGTCTTAGTCAATGTCTGCGCTGCAGCATCCCAAACTGCTGAGTGAGAAACTGGACTGATAGCAGCATCCCTCAGCGCATTGTCTAACTTGGCTTGTAATACAAGATTGTCCAACGCAACAGTATTTGGATTAGTGACTGTTACTTCATATGAAACTGTTTCGCCTCGGACTACAACAATATTGTCTGTAGTGACGCCCTCAGTGCGTAACGTACTGGTAATCATTGGGGCACTAAGTAGTGGCGTTGCAGTATTTGTGGGCGTGGGCGTTGCAGTTGATATGTCCGTTGGTGTTGGTGTTGCAACTGGTGTGTCTGTTGCTGTTGGTGTAGCAGTTGGTTCTGTCGTTAGGGTAAAGGTGGAGGTGGGGAGGACTTGAGTGGTTGGCGTCGCAAGCTGTTCTGGAATAGCGGTTGCCGTTGCAGGTGTTTGGTCTACTGTATTTGTTACGGTCGTTTCTGAAGTGGCGCTGGGCGCTGCTTGAATAGGGGCACTAAACAAACACTTGATATCTACCGAGTACGCCGTCAAAGTAAGCTGGTTGTTGTCTTTTATTTGCTCACTAATTGCGTTTTCTGGGTCAATATTAAGCTGAACACTAGTTTGATTATTATGTGCAAACATCAACTCAGCGACAGAGCCCGCCTGAAGCCTCTGGATGCGCTGTATTTGTCTGTCGAATTGAACATCGAATGCCCTTGCGTCTTGGCGACCGTTATTGCGAATAACAATGCTGACTTGGTTCGGTTGTATGTATGACTCTAGCGGTACATTGCAGACATCACTTGGAGTCAATTCCCATGCGTATGCATAGAGTTCCAAGTCAACATCTGTGGCGCGCGCAGCAGTTGGTGTTGCCGTTGGACCCGGAATGCATTCTTCTTGATGTATTTTTGAAAGGGCAACAGTGACATTGTTGTCTTCATTAACTTCAAGAATTTCATTATCTACATCAACAACGATGACAGCCTCAGTTGCTTCAAAATACGCAAACGATATCGTCGTAACAGCATTGCCAGCAAGACTTTCCACACGTTTAGTTTGACTGCCAAAAGAAACGTCAAATGCATTGGCTGGTTCTGGGCCACTGTTGCGAATGCGAATTTGGATCGAGTCTGGTGTAGTAGATAGCCTCGCATAGCCGTCACAGGTAAGCTTTGGACCCACAAACCAAGTCGGGGCTGAATTTACTTTTAGATCAATGCCAACAGAAGGTGTCATCGTTGGCGTAAAGGTCGGCGTG
>JAHDBS010000307.1:1861-5717 GCA_020630225.1 Anaerolineales bacterium
GTGAATGTTGGGTTGCCGGTGGTGTCAACTGATGGGGTGTATGTCGGCGCAAACGTTGTAGTGGTATTGGACTCAATTGTCAGTGTAGGTTTGGTCACATCTACTGTCGGGGTAGAAGGGGGTGTATATACTCGACTGGCTTGTAACATCAGCGCCGTCCGCGTTTGCCCTGATTCGCTTGTTGTTAATACCTTTGGTGTAGGCTGGGGAGTGCTATAGACACTCGTGGCTGTAGCCAATGGAGTTCCGACAACAGGAGTCCCTGGTACAGGTGTAGGAGTCTCTTGAAAGCGAGCGAATTGTGTTAAGTCAGAAACGCGGGTTGCGTTGTCTGTTGGCGTTGGCTCTGGTGTTGGTGTTGTTGCTAATACGGTCGGAAGCAGTTGCGGCACGGTGAAAGTAACGAGCAAGCTTAGCCAGCATGCTATGGTGAGTTGACGCAAAACATATGGGAGCGGCTTCCGTAACTGACGTAGTCTCTGCATACTAGTATGCTAATCCGTACGTACTCGTTATTGCATAAAGACTATATTGAGATTGGGTTACATTTCAGTAAAAATTTTAGATAAATGAGTTGTATGAAGCGTAAGTTCTAGTCTCGATATTCGTTGGCCTTAGGTCACTTACCAGTTCAAGGTGTCCATTAGGTGTGCTACAGCGTCTTCACTTTTTTCAAATTCAATATTGTCAAACACATACCAAGTCTCAGTGTGCGAAACGCTTGCACTTGGGGCAATAGAGGTCAGTGGACCTAACGTTTCAAGCTCAAGACAATTGGCGTCGCAGAACATTTCACTAGAACTGCCAAAGTCTGGGTAGCTGGCTGTTGAGTCAAACGCCGCTTGTTTGACAAACAATGTCTGATTGAGGACATATCCCAACCAACCGACGGGGTTAGGAAAGCCTAGTTTGAACTTGGAACCGTCAGTAATGTGCGAGTCGAAGAAGCAGTAACGATTACCCATGGTAAACAGCGGCGACTGTAAGTCAGAATAAGGCCAGAAGGCAAACCCACGGTTTGGTAAATAGCCTCCCGGATCTGCATTTTCGGTGCGCTGCGGCAAAATTGCGGTGCCGCCGGTTGCAAGCTGGGTAATCCCCCACGGTGCACACGTCACGGCAAACACACCGTTGTTTTTCAAGGTGTGTTCAACAACAACCTTTCCACTTTCGTCCGGCAATGTGATCCGCATCGATTTTTCTATTCCCGTCAGCGTTTCGGTAGGTTGGACCACTTCGACACCGTTTACAATCTCGTTGATTGTTAAAGGATCATCGTCTGGAATGTACGTGCGTAAGTTGATCTCTGGGCTGTGCCACAAGCGGTGTCCGCCGCGCAGGCTGTACTCACCACCGCCATCCCAAGGCAGCTTGGCATTTGGAAGCTCTGCAAAAAGGTTCTTGCCATCGTGTAAGCGTAAGCTCAAAATGCGCGGCCCGACCTGCGTTGGAATGGCAAGTGCTAGCGTTTCGTTTGAAAGTTCAATACAATCTAGACCAGAAATAGTAATTTTTTTCATTGCAACATTTTTAGGAGGATAGACGATAGAGGAAAGGAGATAGAGACGTTATCGCGAGGTCTCTATCCCCTATCTTCTATCCTCTATCTCTGAAAGGAGACACCATGTACGGGTTTACCGGCAAAATTTTACACGTTGATTTGACGAATAAAGCGCTCAATATTGAAGAGCCAAGTGAAGAGTTCTACCGTCACTACTGGGGTGGCAGCCTGATGGGATTGTACTATCTCTGGAAGAACTCCCCAGCGAACATCGATGCATTTGATCCAGCGAACACGTTGAGCTTCTTTGTCAGTGCCCCAACTGGCTTGCCATTGAGCGGACAAAGTCGCTGTACGGCAACGTGTAAGTCTCCTAGCACTGGTGGTGTCGCCGACAGCCAAGCCGGTGGCTTTTGGCCAGCTGAATTGAAGTTTGCTGGCTTTGATGGGGTCGTGATTACTGGCGCTTCAGACACGCCAGTCTATTTGAAAGTCATCGAAGGCGAAGCTGAACTGTGCGACGCTAGCCATATTTGGGGCAAGCACACGGCTGATGTCGATGAAATCCTAAAAGAAGAGCTCGGCGATAAAAAGATCGAGATTGCGCAAATTGGGCGCGCTGGTGAAAAGAAAGCCAACTTTGCTGCCGTTATGAACATGGCAAACCGCGCTTGGGGCCGCACAGGCATTGGCGCTGTCATGGGCAGCAAGATGCTCAAGGCGATTGTGGTGCGCGGTACCCAGAAAGTACAGCCAGCGGACAAGAAACGCGTCATGGCGTTGGCAAAGTGGGGCGCTAAAAATGCGGAAGCAAAAGGCGCGGCTTCGTTTGGGCGTTATGGAACTGCTGGCGTGACTTTGTCACAACACAAAGCAGGTGGGCTACCGACCCGCAATTTTGACACTGGTGTGATGGATAGCTTTGAAGAAGCCGAAGCCATCGATGGTGAACGCCTCTATGATGAATTCCTAAAAGGCGCTGCCGAAGGAAAGCAAGACCGCCAAGGTCGTGACACATGCCATGCTTGTATCGTGCGCTGTAAACGCGTTGTGGAGTCAGAATATAAAGACATTCCACTGATCCCTGAATACGGCGGGCCGGAATACGAATCAATTGCAACGTTTGGCTCTTACTGTGACGTCAGCGACATGCCAGCCGTCATCTATGCTAACCAATTGTGTAACCAATATGGTGTAGATACCATCTCTTGTGGCGCAACCATTGCTTGGGCCATGGAATGCTTCGAAAAAGGCGTGATTACGACTGAAGACACGGGTGGCATTGAACTCCGTTACGGTGACGCCGACGCGATGATCAAGATGCTAGAAATGACGCTGGAGCGCGAAGGCTTTGGTGACATTTTGGCTGACGGCTCTGCTAAGGCGGCGGATCGGCTTGGCAAAGGCCATGAATATTTGATTACGGTCAAAGGCCAAGAATTGCCAGCGCACATGCCACAAGTCAAGCGTAGTCTGGGGACTATCTATGCAACGCTGCCATTTGGTGCCGATCATCAATCCTCTGAACATGACAGCATGCTGGGTGAATACTTCGACTACTACAAAGACTACTTTGCCGAAGCAGGCATCACGCAGTCACATCCAGACCAAGCCAGTAACCCTGAAAAAATGAAGGATATTGTGCATTTGCAATATCTTTACAGCAACACGGATACCATGTCTGTCTGCCAATTTGTCTACAGCCCAAGCTGGACACTGTATGGCCCTGAAGCCATGCGCGAACTGATGAGCGCAGCCACAGGTTGGGACATTCCAATGGATGAAATGTTCGAAGTTGGCCGCCGCCGTTTGAACCTGATGCGCGCGTACAACGCCCGTGAAGGCTTGACCCGCGACCAAGACACCTTGCCAAAGAAGCTGTTCAAGGTGCGCATGAAAGGCGGCATTAGCGATGGCATTTTGCTTGACGAAGCTGAATTCCAACAAAGTTTGACCGACTACTACGATGCAGCCGGATGGGACCAAGAAACAGGGAACCCAACCAAAGAAACCTTGGAAAGCATTGGCTTAGACTGGGTTGCCGCTGAACTCGCTTAGGGCCATAGACAGCGTCTATGAATATCTCTGTCAAACTCTACGGCATGCTGCGCGACCATTTGCCAAGGGAAGCCAAGGGGCGCACGACTTTGGAAATGCCAGTTGGCAGCACCGTTGCTGATGTGCTAGAGAAGCTCGCGGTTCCGGGGGCATACATGGTGGCTGTCAACCAAGGTGCCGAAACAGACCGCGCGGTGGTGCTTCAAGAAGGCGACCAAGTACGGTTATTTCCACCTGTCGGTGGGGGCTAACGCCAAAACCCAAACGGCGCGGTGCACACGCATCGCGCCGTTTTTT
>JAHDBS010000308.1 GCA_020630225.1 Anaerolineales bacterium
TAAAGCCATCATGTGTAGCCTAGAGATTTTGAACCTTATCCAGAACTGAGGCTAACACTTTATTGACTGACAACATGACGGTTGATTAGTCTAAAAACGCCTGTGGCATTGCGTCCACAGGCGTTTTTGTTTCTACACAGCCGCGCCAGTCCGGCGCTGCCACCAAAGCCAACACAGAAACCCAATGTTGATGATCAAAATTACACCGACCAGAACGTCGGCATAAATGACGAGCGAGCTTAGACCAATGGCACCTAACCCAAGCGCCAATAGTGGCGTGAAGCATAAAATGCCGCCACCGATTACGCCAAAAATCCCCAAGCGCTGTAATCGTTTCATGCCTTGCCTCGCAATGCAGTGAATTGCTGTTGCAAAAATGCCTTCACGCCACTTGCGCCACTAATCGTGAGGGAAAGCGGGGCATGATGCGGAGGAATGCGTAAGTCGAATTGAAAGAAGGCGCAACAGTGCCGTTCGACTTCGATAAATGTAGTGAGGTCACTCAGCCAAGTGCCATCGCTTGGAAAGTAGAAGGTATAGCCACTTGACGTAAGCTCTGTGGAAGTAGCGCCTTTGAAAAGTTCAATAATGCTGAGCTTGCGCTGTTCAAAAGCAGCTTGGTCCGTGATGTTACAGGCCAATAGGATGTCGTCTGATTGCGTCATGCAAAATCTCCTTGCTAGTTTGCGTTATGATGAATTGACGCTGACGAGTGTAGATCTTCAAGCTGACTTGAAGTCAAGCTCAAATTTCAAGGAGTTTAAAACGATGCAAATTGGAGAAGTTGCGAAGCAAGCCGGCATAGCCACCTCGACCATTCGTTACTACGAGAGCATTGGACTGCTGCCAGAGCCGAGCCGGATCAATGGTCGGCGTGTGTATGGTGCTGCAGTGCTCCAGCAATTGAAAATGATCCGCGTTGCACAGAGTGCCGGGTGGTCGTTGGCTGAAATTCGAACAATGGCGCAAGACGCTGAAACACATCTGCTTCAATCACAGCGTTGGAAAGCACAAGTGCCCAGCAAAATGGCTGAGTTAGATGACATCATTGCGCAAGCTAAACAGATGCAAGCGGTGTTACAAGCAAGCTTGGTTTGCCATT
This sequence comes from Anaerolineales bacterium, assembly GCA_020630225.1. GTDB lineage: Bacteria > Chloroflexota > Anaerolineae > Anaerolineales > UBA6668 > JAHDIM01. The sequence goes on from JAHDBS010000308.1 coordinate 1,103, forward strand.
GCGAAACGCTGGATGCGTGTGAGCTGCTTCAGGCCTAGGCTGCGTCTGCCTCAAGCAGCGCTTTTAGTAGCTTCAAATTTCCAGCCACCTCAGTTTTCCGATCTTCTATAAATTGATCATTCACCATGCGGGCAAATGGACTGCTGGCGGGTGGCGCCACCGTGCCGTGCTGCGTGACCTGCGTGTTGCCATCTACTTCGGCGAGCTCCAAGGCCCACGCCATGCGCATGACATCACCTTTGCGGGCTGGTAGCCGCGCTTCCCAAGCAATTCTTTTATCTGGCGTGAGGTCGGTAACCGTTGCAATCGTGTTTTGCTCCATGCCTAAAATCAACCGCATAATGGGCATAAAGACTGCAAACATCGCTTTTTGAATGGCTGGCATGTCGCGTGGTACGTCTTCTGCGGTAGAGAATTGACTGCCAACTTGAATCGGTCCAGTTTGTAAGGGTGTCAATTCAGACGGTTGGAAGTTCCATTCAACGTGGCGCGGTAAGTCAGCGAGGTAGCTATAGACCTTGGCAATTGGCGCATTGATGAGAATTGAAGTGGAGAAGGAGCGTGGTTCAGACATAATTGTGCCGTTGATTATAATGGGTGGCAGCACACACCTGACATTCAGATATGGAGGATATTGCAATGTCTCAACTCGACACAATGATCAATAATATGCCGGAGAAAACTGGCAAAGCGCTGACTGAATGGTATACGGTGCTGGCTGCTGCAGGGTTGTCCAAACATGGTGACATTATGAAGCTGTTGAAAGGCGACTATAGCGTATCGCATGGCTTCGCCAACACGATCTCTAGCTTATATCGACAGCAGTTAGAAGGTGGCCCTCCAGCGGAAGAAGACTTGGTTGCGGCACAATATAAAGGTGCTAAAGCAGATCTCAAGCCGATTTATGATGCTGTGATTGCTGTCGTTAATCAATTTGGATCTGATGTAGAGCTGGCACCAAAGAAAAGCTATGTTAGCGTGCGGCGCAGCAAGCAGTTTGCTATTGTAAAAGCTGCCACTAAGACCCGCGTTGACCTTGGTCTAAACTTAAAAGGCGTTGAGCCAGAAGGGCGCTTAGAGGGTGGTAAGGTGTTTTCGGGCATGTGCACCCATAAGGTTGCACTGACTGCTGTGGATCAACTCGATGATGCTGTCATTGGGTGGTTGCGGCAAGCTTACGAAATGGCGTAATCCTAATGCTTGAACAACGTGTCATTGAACTGAGCAAAACCAAGTTAGCCATTATTTCAATTGGAGGGTCAGTGCTGATGACCTGCGTTGGCATGGCTGTCATTGGGGTGGGCATTTCGCGCAACGCTATTTGGATGCTTTGTGTCGGCGCAATTGCGATGTTGTTATTTTCGTTCTTTGGCGCTTTTGGAGTTTGGAAATTCTTTGACAACAAACCTGGTATTGTCATCAATATGCAGGGCTTCACAGACAATTCTAGTGGCGTTTCGGCTGGATTTGTCCCATGGTCAGACGTAACAACCCTCAGCGAATGGTCATCAAGCGGCCAAACGCACTTAGCAATTTTTGTTGATAATCCCGAAAAATATGCGAATAGCGGTAATGTGATGCAGCGCACTGCCAAGCAAGCGAATCTCAACTTAATTGGGACGCCGATCTTACTTTCTGCAAATACACTGAAAATTTCACAGTCAGAACTTGAAGCACTCTTTCGCGCTTACTTTGACGCGGCAAAAGCAGCAAGTTTTGCTCTAGCAAAGGACTAATAAAATGGAAAATAACAGCCCAACATTCTTTATCGCGGCAGTCGGCTTTGTGGTGGCCGGTGCTGCAAATCTGCAATACAACACCACCATAGCGATCGGCCTCTTCATTCTCGCCTTGGCGTCCTTATTGTGGGGCATTATGGTCTTTCGAAGAAGCAAAGAGTGAGTGTTTTACAGCTGCTAATTGCCATAGCGATATTAGGGGCGGGTATCTCAACTGGGCTGCTGTTTATTTTCTCAAATACAGTTATGCCAGTTTTGGCAAAGCAAGATGAAATGCACAGCATCCGCACCATGCAAGCGATCAATGATGTCATCGTCAATCCATTATTTGTGCTGTTTTATATGGGCACTGGGATTGTCTCACTTGTGATTTTCGTGCTGACTTTGTTAGGCGATCGCAACCCGTTCTTGTTAGCAGGTGCTATGACTTATGTTGCGGGCGTTGTGGGGCTGACAATGGCATATCACGTTCCACGTAACAACGCATTGGATGCAGTAGATGCAGCATCTGACGCAGGCAAAGCCTACTGGCAACGCTATCAGCGTGAATGGACACGTTGGAATCATGTGCGGGCTGTGGCAGGCGGAATGGCAACATTATTATTTGCGTTGGGGTTGTTGTAGTAAGTTCCCCTTAGCTTAGGAGAGAATACAATGTGGGGCGTTGTGTTTGGTGGACTGCTTATACTGGTGCTTTTGGCAATTGGCAGTGGGCTTTTTGCATTAAAGCCGCGTCCATTGGCATATCTGTTAGACCTAAGCGATTTGCCATTTACTGCTGGTCGAAAGCGTGAGCCAGTTAGTGATTTGCCGACTGCTGAACTAGCAAGTTTCGTGCAATCTGAACTTGAGCGACAAACAGCTCCGGGCGGCGCTGTCGCGCTGCTGCGTCCAAATATAGCCCCTTGGGTGATGACCTATGGCTTACGGGACGTTACACAAGGTTTACCTGTTACAGCAGATACACCGTTTGCCTTAGGGTCTGTCAGCAAAACATTTATTGCCGTGGCCTTGATGCAAGCCGTCGAAGCTGGACATTTAGCGCTGGATACCCAAATCAACACGGTCTTACCGTTTGCGGTCACTAACCCGCAAGTAGACCCAGCATTGCCAATCACAGTTTGGCATTTGGCAACACACACCTCAGGTATTCAAGACCATACGTGGACTTATGCAACCAAGTGTTACCAACCCCAAGATGCGCCTAATCAGCTCGGGTCTTTTCTGAAAGACTATCTCTCGCCAGATGGCGCTTACTACAGCCCTAAACAAAACTTTTTAGAGGCTCAGCCTGGGGCAGTGATTGAGTATTCCAATGTTGCCTCGGCGCTATTGGCCTATGTCATTGAATGTGCAGTGCAGATGTCATTTGCAGCCTACACGCAGCGCGAAATTTTTGAACCCTTGCAAATGTCGAATACTGCTTGGTTTGTGAGTGAGTTTTCCGACCCCTCTCAAGTCGCCATGCGCTATTCACGCTTGCAGCGTCCATATGGACACCTTGGGAGCTTGACGTGGCCGGACGGCTTTTTACATAGCTCTATTACCGACCTCAGTCGCTTTCTAACAGCCATTATGAATAAAGGTGAGTTAGACGGTGTTCGCATTCTCAGCGAAGCCTCAGTCGAAACCATGTTGCGTCCTCAACTGCCAGATATTCCCCAAGACGACGGTGAAGCACAAGCGTTGATCTGGTCAATGGAAAATGGATTGATTGGTCACAATGGTGGTGACCCAGGCGTCTTTACTCTGATGTATATTGATCCAGAAACCGACCGTGGCGCGATTGTCCTTCTCAATAGCATGACGGGTACCTCCATTCGGGCAGCTGGCAATATCCTGCGTCAAGCGCTGGCCGTGGAATAAAAAATTATCTAATGACGGTAACAACTTACTATCTTCAAATGACTGACATCGCGCAGCTAAATGCGAAAACTGATGCGCGCGGCATGCAGGTCAAAGAATGCACCACCAAGCAGTGGCAATACAATCGCTTTTTGTATGCTTGGGTTGGCGAGCAGTGGCAGTGGTTTGACAAACTCAAATGGTCCACTGAACAGTGGCAAGCTTATGCAGAGGCCGACGACCTCCGGACTTGGGTTGGCTATGTAGATGGCTCTCCAGCCGGGTTCTATGAACTGAATCTGCAAGCTGCGGGCGCGGTTGAAGTGGTGTCCTTTGGGCTAGCAGCAAACTTCATTGGCAAAGGCTATGGTGGCTACATGCTCTCTGAAGCGATCAGAAGTGCGTTTGCATGGGAAGGATGCCAGCGGGTCTGGCTACACACCTGCTCGCTAGATCATCCCAGTGCGCTGCGTAATTATCAGGCGCGTGGGTTTCAACTCTACAAGACAGAAACTGAAGAGTAGCAAATGGACGACTTTCGGCAGCGTGTTTTAGCGCTGAGACCAACCCTTGAAATTGAAAGCCTTGTTATCAATCAGGATGGGCTGGTAAACGATGTCGTCATTGTTAATAACGCACTGGTCTTTCGCTTCATCAAGCAAGCTGACTATCGGCGTATTCTTGAACTTGAATTGCAACTGCTGGCGGTCATTGCACCACACTTAACAGTCAATATTCCACAACCGATCGAAGCAGGGGAGACGTATGTTATTTACCCTTACGTTGCTGGGATGCCACTGCTAAACCAAGACCTAAAGTTGCTTTCATCCGCTCAGCAACGGCAACTTGCGACTCAAGTGGGGCAGTTTTTACACGAGCTCCATAGCATCGATTTGTCGTTGCACGCTGACTTGCCCAAGACGCCAGCGCCAGTCACACAGGACCGTTGGTTGGATCTGCGGACGCGCATTGAAGAGAAGGTTTATCCACTCCTGATGCCGCATCAGA
>JAHDBS010000009.1:0-26674 GCA_020630225.1 Anaerolineales bacterium
AATTTATGGGCTGCTAGCGAAGGTATTGTGACAGCACCAAGGAATTAGTAGCGGCGGATTGGCATTCGCCATGCTTAGATCATAGCCTTAACGACAAAGCGGGCTCCTTCTCAAGACCTATGGTTCGTTGCTAACTTAAGAATTCGTCATCCTGAGTGCGAACGAGACGCACGTAGGTATAAATTTTGATTGCGCGCGAGGGATCAGGCTTAGTATTTCAAGAGATTTAGCCATGAAAATGCAGTAACTGATCCTAGCGGCTTCGCCTTACCTTCGGACGCGCGCAATGTTTTAGCCTATTCTTTCGCAGCACAAATGCGCTGCTAAGGACATAACGCCTGCATGCCCATAGCTCAGATGGTTCGCACGCCATCGTAGCGGCAACCAAAGGGTAATTCGTTCGTGCTCTCCATGACACGACGGCGATGTGGATAATGTCCTTGTAGCTTTCAACCAGCACCGCTGGTCGGTCACTCAGGATGACGAAACAGAGTTTTGAGCTAGCAGAATTGCTTAACTTGATGCCTATGAAACCCGCTTTGTAGATTGCTATTTACTTAGTAATCCGCTCAATTACCGCAGCATGCTGCGGGAACTGTACTAACATCTCACTGCGATCTGCCATTTCAAAGTCTGCAAAGTCGAACCCCGGTGCAACTGTGCAGCCTACCAGCGAGTAGGAATCAGCATCGTCTACTGTTGCACCAAACCAGACATTGGCCGGCACAACCACTTGAAACGTCGCTCCCTTTTCTGGGTCTGCCCCAACTTTGAAGAACGAATAGTTTCCGTCATCGTCAATCATATGCACGGTGAGCGTACTCCCCGCGTAAAAGTGCCACATTTCATCTGAGCGAATGCGATGCAAATGTGAAAAATCCTCACTGCGTAACAAAAAGTAAATGCCTGTCGACGCAGATCGATCTGCTGGAAAACGCTCTGGCAATCCTTGCTTAGACACAGTGTCTTCAGCCCGATATGTTTCTTTGAAGAACCCACCTTCTGGGTGCGGCAAGAGGTCGAGGTAGTCAATCCAATAAGTGGCTGGTTTCATTGGTGTAATCCGTAAGGTGTAATGCGTAACTTGACTGCGTCAAGATCGTTTCAAGGTGTAAGACTAAGCATAGATTATATACAGTTGCGCATGCCCTATTACGAATTCTAACGTACTAACAATTGCCAAAACATTATGTCTGTAGCAAACTTAGCCCAAGCTACATAAGGGGAAAGAAAATGGCAGAAAAACAGGTAAGTCGAAACTTCAAATTCGGGTTGTTTACCATCTTGTACTTTGTACAAGGGGTAATTGCAGCCTACCAACTCAATTTTTTCAAACCACATCTAGACAGCGCTGGCATTCCAGCGGCTCAAATTGGGCTGGCGGCTTCTTTGGCATTTGTGCCGTTTATTCTCAAAATCTTTTTTGGGATCGCCAGCGACAGGATCAACCTCTTTGGCCGCGGACACCGCGTGCCATTTATGATTTTAGGCGTGGTCATTTGTAGCGTTGCTTTTCTGATCTCCTTCTTTGTCGATCCAGCTAGCAATTTCCGGACGCTGGCAACTATGATCATCTTCGCGACGTTCGGGATGTCCATGTTCGACACCGTGGCAGATGCCTATGCAATTGAAGTAACCCCTGAAGAAGACCATGGCCGCGTGCAAGGGTTCATGACGAGCGGACGTGCCATTGGGCTGGTCATTTTGTCGTTCTTGTTTGGCATCATCGCGACCCGCTATGGCTATAACGCCATTTTCTTAGTCATTTCAATTTTGCTGCTTTTCCCGCTGTTCATGCTTTTCCGCACGCCAGAGCCGGACATGATCGAAGCTGGTGAACGTTTCGAATGGCGTGTGTTTGGTGAAATGCTCAAGCCACGCAATTTACTATTGGCCATTCTGCTACTGCTGGCTTACTACATCTTCACGGGCATTGATGGTCTGGTGGCCTTGTATGTCAGCAAGCTGCTTGGCGACTCTGAAGGCGCGTTGCAAACACTAGGCAACATTGGCACCGTCAAAGGCGTTGGGATGATTGCTGGGGCAATTACAACCAGCTTCTTAGTGCTGCGGCTTGGGAAACGCACGGCGGGGCTGATTACGCTCGTTCTAGTGTCCGTTGGTGGCGTGCTGTTTAGCATGTTTACAAGCGTCAATGTTCTGATGGCAATCAGCTTATTTTGGGGCGTTGCCAGTGGGCTGCACTGGGCTGTCTACGCCGTAATTATTATGGGGTCTGTCGATATCCGCATTGCGGCATCCATGGTGGCTCTATATCAAATGATGATCAACATTGGCTTTGCCGTCGGCGAACTGACCATGATCAATTTTGCCGAAGCACTTGGGTTTCCAACGCTATTTCTCATCCTTGGCGTTGCCAACTTGGCCCTAATTCCGCTTTTCTTGCTGGTTGCCAGAGGGTTCAAACCAGCTGAAGCTGCGGCTTAACTACGATGGGGAAATAGTTAATGGTGAGCGGGTAACTGTTAATTGCTAACCAGCAGATCCGTGGCCTCTGATGCATCATTGGCCTTGAGTGCACCCATTAACAATTAATCGTTCACAATTCACAGCTAATTATTTCCTCCCGCTTCGCTATGTCAATTCCAACTCCCAACGATCTTCTCAAAACCCTAATTCGATTTGACACCACCAATCCACCCGGCAACGAGGTGGATTGTGTTTTATATATCCGCGACTTACTTGCGAGCGTTGGTATTGAAACCACACTCATCGCCAAAGATCCACAGCGTCCCAACCTGATTGCACGCGTCAAAGGCGATGGCAGCGCCCCACCTTTGCTACTGCAAGGGCACGTTGATGTTGTTACGACGGAGAACCAAGAATGGACGTATCCGCCGTTTGACGCCGTCGAAGCCGATGGCTTTATTTGGGGACGAGGCACGTTAGACATGAAAGGCGCAGTGGCGATGTACATCTCAACGTTACTGCGGCTAAAGACTGAAAACATCGCGACACCGGGCGACATCGTACTGTGTGTCTTGAGCGATGAAGAACAGTCTAGCAATGACGGCGCAAAGTTTTTAGTCGAAGAACATGCTGAACAGTTTGCAGGGATCAAACACTGTCTTGGCGAAGCTGGTGCCACTAGCACATGGATGGCAGGGAAAAAGTTTTATCCGATTCAAGTGGCCGAAAAGCTTGTTTGCCGACTGCGGATGACCGTCAATGGTGGTGCGGGGCATGGCGCATTCCCAATGCCCGGCGGCACGCTAGCCTTGTTAGGCAAACTCCTGACCACCTTAGACACTAAGCAACCGCCAGTCCACATTACGCCTGTTGCCAAGCAAATGTTTAGCGCCATTGCAGACGAGGTTGGCTTTCCAACGAGCATGGTGCTGCGCGGACTACTAAATCCCGCCTTGACCGATCGCTTGCTAGGGTTACTTGGCGATCAGCGTCGCACGCTTAATCCAATGTTACGCAGTACGGTTAGCCCGACCATTATTCGTGCCAGTGACAAGATCAATGTCATTCCAGAAACGGCCAGCGTAGACCTAGACGGTCGGTTGCTCCCAGGCGTTGATCCGGCTGATTTTGTGGCGCAACTACAGCAAATTGTCGGACCAGATGTACTTATTGAAATTGTGCAAACCGAGCCTCCCGGCAAAATGACGCCTGACATGTCACAGTTTGCACTGTTGGCAGACGTCATGCGTGAGCTTGATCCAACGGGCACGTCAATTCCGTATATGCTGCCAGCCGTCTCAGACGCGCGTTACTTTGAACGCATTGGTATTCAAAACTATGGCTTCACGCCAATGGACTTACCCAAGGACTTCAATTTCGCCGCGTTAGCACACGCCGCAGACGAGCGCATTCCCGTCGATGCACTAGCATTTGGGATTGAGGGTGTATTGAAGGTGTGTGAGCGGTACGTCGGCTAGATTAGTCTGTAGTAGGAGGTGGATTTCTGCCCAAGACTGCGGTTGCAATGAGAAGCCCTCCTCCTGATTAAGACTTAGCCACCAAACGCCACCCATTTGAGACATAAACTCCCCGAAATCGAGAAACTTCAATCTGACGCCCAACTTGAAGTTGAATACGATTAGTGTCCATGTGCTATCACATGACTAATTGGTATTTCAACCTGCAATCGAGGGTAATATGTATCATAACGAACTCGCACCAGCGCGCGGTGAATCAAAGGCAGACAAGTCATGGCCAGTCGCAAGTTATGTCCTTGCATTTGGTCTACTGATGGCGTTGCCGTTGCTCATCACAGCACTTTAGACAGCACCACATCACACTGATTTCAAAAAGCACGGCTCGGCTGTGCTTTTTTGTTTAACGACATTTTTGCAACATAAATCGGCTAATCTGTCCCCTTCATTTCTTTGGCAGGAAACTATAGTGAAAGAAATAGCCCCTGTGTAGTGACATGGTGCACCATGTCACTACACAGGGAAAATCTCAATGTCATTGGAGTAACCAGCTCATGAGCCGACCTAAAAATCGCAAACGTCGTCAGAATGCAGACAAAGACGTTCGCAAGGCTAGCCAGCAAACCCCATATATCTCACAACCCATCTGGGATATGCCGCCCTACAATATTGCAACGGAAGAACAGGTTGCGATGATCCATGAAAAATCGATGCAGATTTTGGAAGAAGGCGGGATTGCATTCATCTATGAACCCGCTTTAGAAATCTTGCGTGCCAATGGTGTCAAGACCAAAGGCGATGTGGCTTACTTTGACCGTGAAATGGTGATGGAGTATCTTGCCAAAGTTCCTTCAGAATTTACTTGGTCAAGTCGCAACCCTGAAAAAGAAGTCAAGATTGGTGGCAAAAACATTTGTTGGGCACCCGTAGTTGGCCCACCATTTGTCATTGACCGTGATCATGGGCGGCGGATTAGCCAACACGAAGATCTGATCAACTTTTTGAAGTTGACCCAGTCTTCGCCTTACTTGCACTGTTCAGGTGCAGAAATTGTGGTCTCAACCGACATTCCAATTGCGCACCGTCATCTGGAATGTTTTTACGAACACTTTGTCTACACTGACAAGCCAGTCATGGGCATTTACCACACGGGACCAATTGGCATTGACAGTCTTGAAATGGCAAAGATCGTTTATGGCGAAGAGGCCATGCGCGAAAAGCCATACCTGCATTGTATTGTGAACGTCAGTAGCCCCCGTCGTCTAGATGACCGCATGCTTGGCTTGCTGATCGCGTATGCCGAGATGAATCAGATCGTCAATGTGACACCGTTCATTTTGTCCGGCGCGATGGGACCGACCTCTATCTTAGGGACTGTGGCCCAACTCAATGCCGAAGCCTTGTCTGGGATTGTGTTCACCCAAATGGTGAATGAAGGTAACCCTTGTGTTTACGGCTCCTTCCAAGCCGTGACCGATTTACAAAGTGGGGCGCCGGTCTTTGGTGCTCCTGAAAGCCAATTGGCACTCTATCTGAGCAGCCAGATGGCGCGGCACTATGGCATTCCTTTCCGTGCTGCTGGCGGCTATGCCAGTTCTAAATTGGCCGATGCGCAAGGCATGGCCGAAAGCGTAATGGCGATGATGCCATCGATGTATGCGCAACCAAACTTTGTGCTGCACGCCGCCGGCTGGCTGGAAGCAGGCTTGACCGCTGGCTATGAAAAATTCATGCTGGACGAAGAACTGCTCGGTATGTATCACCGTTACATGAAAGGCGTCAGTTGGGACGAAGACGAATGGGCCATGGACTCCATTATTCACGACGTTGAACCGGGTGGGCATCACCTTGGGACTGCCCACACCATGCGCCATTACAAAGACGCGTTCTACCGCTCTAAGCTGTTTGACTACGATTCAGGCGAAGCGTGGCTGGCAAACGGCGCAACAGATGCCTACGAACGCGCCAACCTTGCTTACAAGCAACGGTTGAAAGACTATGAACAACCAAGTCTAGATGCAGGCATCAAGGACGGCTTGCGAGATTATATTGAGCGCCGGAAGATAGAATTAGCGAAATAACGTGTAAAGTGTAATGAGTAAGGTCTTCAAGATCTAGGTTGTGTCCATTCGCAAAGTTACTCATTACTTCTTACACCTTACTCATTACTTTTTATGAACACCATCCACATTCCCGCAAAAACTGTTCCCATTCTTGCCGAAACCGACGTCCTTGTCATTGGCAGTGGCCCCGGCGGTCTCTCCGCTGCGATTGCTGCTGCGCGGGCAGGTGTCAGCGTCATGCTGGTTGAGCGTTATGGCTGCTTCGGAGGCAATCTCACCCAAGTCGGCGTGGAAGGCATTGCTTGGTACCGGCGCGAAGACACTGTTGATGTCGAAGGCATTGGCATTGAATTCGAAACGCGGGCCAAAGCGCAAAATGCCAGCTATGACGAACCGCAATCAACGAGCCAAGGTATCAATTCGGAGTTGTTCAAAGTCTTAGCTGACACTTGGGTGCAAGAGGCTGGTATTCAACCGCTGCTTCATGCAACCGTGATCGATGTGCTGCGTGATGGCGACCGCATTACAGGCGTGGTAGTCAACAGCAAGTCGGGGATGCACGCTATTTTGGCCAAGCGCATCATCGATGGCACGGGTGACGCTGACTTAGCCCGAATGCTTGGCATCCCTACTTACAAGACTCCCAAAGAGCATATGATGGCGGTGACCGTCATGTTCTCTGCTTCTGGGGTCAACAAAGCGAAGTTTCTCGAGTACGTGCGTGAAAACCCTATGTCCTACATGGATTGGGGCAAAGAGTGGGAAATTGAAACCACTGGCAAAGAAGATGATTTGTTCAGCCCCTATCTAGACGAGCCATTTGAACAAGCGCGCAAGACAGGGCTCATCCCAGAAAGCATGAAATCCATTGGTGGCACATGGAGCGGCATTAGCGACTCCGGCGATGCCACTTACCTCAACATGGTGCATATGTCTGGCTACGATGGCTCTGATGTTTGGGATCTGACGCGCGGGGAAATTGAAGGTCGCAAGCAAGCCATGTTAGCCATGCGCGCGCTGCAACACTTTGCACCGGGCTTTGAAGAGGCCAACATCCGCAACTTTGGCATGACCTTAGGTATTCGTGACACGCGCAAAATTGATGCCCGCTACAACCTAACGGAGCAGGACGTTTGCAATCAGGGGCGTTTTGAAGATGCGATTGGGATCTTCCCAGAGTTTATTGACGGCTATGGCAAACTTATCCTGCCAACCACTGGCCGCTATTTCCACGTGCCTTATGGCTGTCTAGTGCCGCAAGGCATTGATAACTTGCTGGTTGCAGGTCGTTCTATTGGCGGGGATAAGATTTCGCATGCATCGGTGCGCAATATGATGTGCTGTACTGTCGCCGGGCAAGGGGCTGGGGTTGCGGCGGCGGTGTCCGTGAAAACAGACAAATCAACTGCCGAAGTCAATATTAGCGATGTACAGACTGAGCTGAAACGTCAGGCTGTACGGATTGCATAAGCAGACAAAGCGTCGTGACGTGGTACACCATGTCACGACCACTCTCTTGATATCGTTCTAACTAAACAGCGTAAAACAAGTGCGATCCTTTTGAAAAAGCATCTGCGTACATCGCATGTCCATACGGAGTAATCCAACTTGGATCAATCTTGACCATGCCACAATGCCGAATACCGCTTAGCATTTGACGCCAGTGGCGAAACACAATTGCATTTGGGCGCCCTCTAATGTCACGCGTTAGTCCTAAGAATGGCGTTCGCTCCCCTTCAGTCAGACCTTCAAGCAAATCTCGCATCACAATTTTGCCTTCTAAGTTGCCGGTATCCACCAACGTATTGAACTCAGATCGTTCAATTGTCGTCAGCTCACTTGTCTGCGGCGTGCCATGAAAAAAGCGTGCAAGTTCAATCAGAGGCACATCACCCAAACACACTGCCCTGAGCGCGGTGCTAATCTCAGATTTACGCTCCAGTGCAATTGCGTCAAAGTCAATTTGAGACAACGCCACTAGACGCGAAAAGTATGGGGCATGGGCGGTTCCAATTTGCAAGCCAACGTCCGCAATACATCCACTGTGCACCTTTTCTTCCACGTTACTTTTCGCAGTCGCCACAAATAAGATGCCGCTTTCAGGCACACCCAATTCCGTCTTGTCATCAATAAATTCAACTGAACGATATTTTTGATTCAAGCCGTGCATATACTCCGCGACAAAAGGATGTTCACGGTCTGCAGTTGAAAGGTCAAAGGTGTGGATCTGCGTTTGGAACACTAGGTTACATCAATCGCTCGCATTGCATCTAACAGGGCGACTGGCTCAGCCGCAACCGCAAGAATTTCATCCTGCGCACGATACATAAACCCCTCGGTATGCGCATGCTGAATCAGCGCCGCAAAGTGATCATAAAACCCATCTACATTCAACAACCCACACGGCTTACGATGTAGCTTCAACTGGAACCAACTCAGCATTTCAACAATTTCTTCAAACGTTCCCATGCCACCCGGCATGGCAATAAACCCGTCTGAAAGGTCGGCCATCATGTTCTTCCGTTCGGTCATTGAGTTAACAACGTGTAACTCAGTGATGCCCGTATGCCCATGCTCACGTTCATATAAGAACTCAGGAATTACGCCAATAACTTCGCCACCAACATCCAACATGGCGTTGGCAATAGTGCCCATTAGGCCAGCATTACCGCCCCCATATACAAGCCGAATGCCTTGCGCAACCATCGCTTGACCCAATGCTTGCGCTTGCGTTACATAATTTGGATTATTGCCGACTTTAGACCCGCAATAGACACAGATTGATTTCATAAAAGCCGTCTAATCTCCTAGACAAGTGCCAACTAAACGGGCACTCTTTACCCAGTCATGGTCAACTGGAACATATTTCGTTTTACCCGCAACTGCATCTAAAGCCACTGGCACCACGTTGTCACCTTGGACACTTACCATCACGCCGTACTCACCCGCATTGATGAATCCAGCGCAGGCAGTGCCTAAACGCGTTGCCAACAACCGATCTGCCGCTGAAGGGGTTCCGCCACGCTGTACGTGCCCCAAAATGGTGATGCGCGACTCTAAACCTGTCATTTCTTCTAGCTGTTGCGAAAGTCGCAGCGTATTGCCTTTGAGCGACCGTTCAAGTTCAGCCAATGCTGCTTTTGCTGTTGCCTTCTCTTCTTTTGAGCTAGCGTTCGACTTCGCTGCTCGTGCAGCTTTCAACCGCGGAGCATCATCTTTGGAAAGCGCCCCTTCAGCAATCGCGACAATAGAGAAGCGTTTCCCACTGCGTACACGAGCCCGAATGGCTTCTGCAACGCGGTCAACGTCATATGGAATTTCTGGCAGCAGAATGACATCTGCCCCACCAGCAAGGCCAGCGCCTAGCGCTAACCAACCGACATGATGCCCCATAATTTCACAGACAATAATGCGGTGATGACTATGTGCCGTACTATGCAAGCGGTCAATTGCATCTGTGGCAATGCCGAGTGCGGTATCAAACCCAAAGGTGACATCTGTCATCGCGACATCATTGTCAATGGTTTTAGGCAGCGTAATCACGTTCAGTCCTTTTTGAGACAGTCGATACGCATTCTTTTGGGTTCCACCACCGCCCAAACAAACGAGGGCGTTTAAATGATGGCGTTCATAGGTTTCAACAATCGCATCGGTCATATCTAGCTGACGGTCGCCAATTTGCATTTTATGCGGCTTGTCTCGGCTCGTCCCGAGAATGGTGCCGCCCAGCGTCAGAATGCCGGACAGTGCTTTACTGTCCAATGCCCGATGTCGGTTTTGCACTAAACCGCGAAAGCCGTTTTGAAAGCCAACGACGTGCATGTCATACTCGCCAATGGCTGCTTTCCCAACGCCACGAATGGCAGCATTGAGTCCTGGACTGTCGCCCCCTGCTGTCAGAATTCCAATGTTAGTTGTCATAGTCTCAATGATAACAAAACGGGATCGATTGCTCGATCCCGCCTATTACTATTATTTAGAATTTAGTGTGTGCGTGATTAGTGTTGAATATCACGATGTAGGTAACCTGGGAAGTCAACGTCACCTTCAAGAATAATTTCTACCTGCAACGTTAGCCGAATATCATTGTCGGTCAGGCTAAGCTCAGACGGCAAGAAGTATTTCAAGCGCGGTTCCAATGAGGTGTGAATTTGCTGCCGCACTTTTTCTAACGACTGTTGGCGGGTCAACACAACCAACGTATGTGGATCTAAGTGCCCAACAATATCTTGATGCGTACCGTGCTGATCGACAATGCGTTCAATGGTGAGTGAAATCGCGCGCAGTACATCATCTGCCGCAACAAAGCCAAAGCGCTCAGCAAAGTCATCCAGCCCAAACGCTTGAACGCGCAACATGGCACGGTCTGGCACATTGAGCAAGCTCGCCATTTGCCGCGTCACAAACTCGCCTTCTGGCAAGCCAGTAATCGCATTGCGTTGGGTTTGCCAACTAACGGCATCCAGCGTGTTGCGAATGCGTAAACCAAGCTCTTGAATATCAAACGGCTTCGTGATGTAGTCCGTGGCCCCCATTGCTAGACCTTGCAGTCGGTCAGACCGCTGATCTCGCTCCGTCAGAAAGATCACTGGCAGTGTATGGGTGTTGCGGCGTGTCCGCAACTGTCGATAAACTTCAAAGCCGTCAATATCCGGTAGGCGAATATCAAGCAAGACAAGGTCTGGGTTGTCTTGTTGTGAAAGACGAACACCATCCCCACCCCAATTGGCAATGCTCACACTATACCCAAGGTTCGTCAGGTATTGGTTGAGCATTTCCGACATATCAGGGTCATCTTCAATCAATAAGATGCTACGCGGAACGCTCGGCGAAACATCCCCGAGTGACAGCTCTACTTCAGTTGGTATCGACATATAAAACTACTTAGTCAGTCAGCATTGCTAGCAAGTCGTTAGCGGCACGCCGCATATCCAGCAACAACAATCCAAGACGCGCATCTGAACGCGCCATGACGGTCAGTACCGCATTGTTCCCCACCGCAGTGAGTAGAACGTACCCGGTCTTCCCTTTGATATATACCTGGTCCAAGTGGCCTCGGCCCAGCTCTAGCGCAATGCGCTCTCCTAATGAAAGCATTGATGCAGACATCGCCGACACGCGGTCTTCTTCTACATCAGTTGGCAAAATAGCGGCTATTGTCAAACCGTCAGTCCGAACAAGCGCAGTGGCTTCAACATCTGGCGAACTATTCATAAGGTCGCGCATGCGTGATTCAACTTTTACAACGTCAGTCATGGTGCAGTAGTGCTTGTGTCGGTGGCCAGTTTGGCGTGTGATTTGCGTGGATTGTATTTGGGACGCTCCCAAATATTTGCATCAAGTAGATGTGTCTATACATACACACCTTGCAATTCATTATATAAGGGATGAAAGCTCGGACGCAACAGATGAGCGAATATTTTTAGCGTTTTGGGTATCGCTAAATTTGAAAACATTCCGTGAATGCTTCCTAAACATCACTTTAGATGTTCCTAAGTGCGTACTAAACACACGCTTAAAACGAGCATTTTCGTCAGATTTGGGAATTTTTGAGCGATATAAAAAGTGTCGGTAAACAAAACAAGGCGTTTTCGCCATCGTAACTTAGACAGGACAATCCATTATGAAACTTCGCTCCAAATTGTTCATCCCCATCCTACTCATGTTCGTCATGCTTGGCACCATAGGTGGCATCGTCGGTGCTGCGGATAATGCCAGTGATGGCAACACGATTGTAGACGTGGCAGTCGCCGATGGGCGCTTTACGACCTTAGTCGCAGCAGCACAAGCCGCAGGCCTCGATGGCTTCTTGGCTGACCCTAATCAGTCGTTGACCGTTTTCGCTCCAACAGATGCTGCTTTTGCAGCGTTGCCAGCGGGCACTGTTGAAGGATTATTAGCAGACCCAGCCGCACTGACCAACATCTTGGCCTACCATGTGGTTGCAGGTCGCTTCAATGCCGCAGATGTGCTCGCCGTTCCAAGCTTACAAACGCTACAAGGCGATGCGCTCACTGTTTGGATGAATGATGGCGCAGCCTATGTTGATAATTCAAAGATCATCATTACAGATATCCAAACCAGCAATGGTGTGATCCATGTGATTGATGCGGTCCTAATTCCAGGAGCATTCACCCCACCAGCCGCGAATACCGCGATGAGCGCGCCAGCCGAAGCAGCCCCAAGTACCGCCAACCTTAGCATTGCTGAAGTCGCAGCCGCCGACGGTCGCTTCTCAACCTTACTTGCAGCAGCACAAGCTGCCGGCTTGGATGCGCCATTGGCTTCACCAGGCGCATTGACCGTCTTCGCGCCAACCGACGCCGCGTTTGCTGCGCTGCCAGCTGGCACCGTTGAAGGCCTACTGAATGACAGTCCGACTTTGCGCAACATTTTGAGTTACCACGTATTGCCTTACTACGTTGACTCAACAACGGTCGTCAATTCACCAAAGATCACCACCTTGCTAGGTAAAGAAGTCATGCCTACCGTGCGTGACGGGCAAGCCTTTGTGAACGATGCGCGCATCGTGATTACAGACATTCCGGCTAGCAATGGCATCATCCATGTGATTGATGCAGTCTTGCTGCCCCCAGCAGGCGCAGTCCCAGCCGCAGCAGAGCCAAAAGCAGAAGCAAGTGGCCCAACCATCGTTGACGTGGCAGTCGCTGATGGTCGCTTTACTACCCTCGTTGCCGCCGTTCAAGCGGCTGGCTTAGATGGCTTCTTAGCTGACCCACATCAAAACCTGACCGTTTTCGCGCCAACCGACGCCGCGTTTGCCGCACTCCCAGCAGGCACAGTTGAAGGCCTTTTGGCAGACCCAGCCGCGCTGACAAACATCTTGGCCTATCACGTCATTGCTGGCGGGTACACGGCAGCTGACGTTCTAGCAGTGCCTGCCTTGGAAACGCTGCAAGGGTCCGTCGTCAACATCAGCGTTCGCGATGGCAAAGCCTACGTCAACAATTCACAAATCGTGATCACAGATATTCAGACAAGTAACGGTGTGATCCACGTCATTGATGCAGTCTTGATCCCAGGTACAGCTGGCCCGATGCAATAAAAAGCGTATTGGTATTGAATTGGTAGCCTCAGTTTTGGATAGGAGTAGCATAAAAGAAGCCGCCTTTCCAAAATGCAGGGTTGGTAACAAAAAAGGGCGCTGGAAATTCCAGCGCCCTTTTGCATTTAAGTCTTCGTTAGACTGACTACCCTTCAACTTCGATTGAAATTGAATTGATTAGCGTTCCAGGTGGCAAGTTAGGAATGTTTGGATCACGCAATGCAATTTGGGTTACTGCGTCCATATCTTCGACTTCACCAAAAATAGTGTAACCACCGTTCAGGTATTCAGCCGGGCCAAACGTGATGAAGAACTGGCTACCATTAGTGTCAGGGCCAGCGTTCGCCATCGCCAACAGGCCTTCGCGATCAAATGTCAGGTCATCCACGGTTTCGTTTACGAATTGGTAACCTGGGCCACCCATTCCGGTACCGGTTGGGTCACCACCTTGCGCCATGAAATCTTGCAATACGCGGTGGAAGGTCACACAGTCATAGAACCCTTCTTCTGCGAGGAAGACAAAGCTATTGACCGTAATTGGCGCCACGTCTGGGAATAACTTGATGCGAATTTCGCCAACTTCAGTGTCCATTACAGCGGTGTAGGTCTTATCTACATCAATGGTCATTTCTGGCGCAGCGTCATATTGCAAGTCGTTTGGTACACAGGTTGGCTCAGCGGCTGTGTCAGCGGCAGTTTCAGCAGAGACAGAGGCACCATCATCTTCAGCGGTCAATGACGTGTCTTCTTCCAACGGCTGTTCGGTTGGAATGGCTGCAATTTCAGTTTGTTGCGCTGACCGTTGTTCTGCAACAGCCGTTTGGCTAGCGTTCAATTCGGCGCGGTTGCCTTGGCGAATTGAAAATGAAATGAGTGCGAAGAGTGCAACGACAGCTGCACCAGCGGCGAAGATCCACCAGTTGATTTTTTCTTGTTGAACTTGTTTGTGCTTAGGCCCGTAAGTGCCTTGTTTTTTCTTTGCCATATGAATGGATTCCTGCTTTTTGGAATATTTAGTGATGATGCGCCTGCCCTAAGCGACTTATGCATATATAGGTGGGCATGTTGATGCGTAATGTATTACGCAGAGATTATAAATTTTCTCTACTGACTATTTTTGAGCTGTGTTCTATATAAGTGCTCAGCTAATTTCAAAACACTTAGTTTACATACTACTAATTCTGTACGCGCACAGGCGTGCCTAAGTCAGCAAACTCGTACAACCATGACGAGTCATCCAAGGTCATGTTGACACAACCGTGGCTCATCGGTGTCCCAAAATTACTGTGCCAATAGGTTCCATGAAAGCCATACCCCTGATGGAAGTACAACACATTGGGAACACCTGGCACGTTATACCCTGGCCCACTCATGTCTTGCACCGGATATTTCAGATAAACGCGAAAGTTCCCTTGAACAGTCGGCGTATATTCTGTTCCCGTCGAAACAACAAAAGAGCGCATCACGCGTTCCCCTTCCATTGCAAATACGGTTTGAGTACTGAGCTGCACGTCTAACCAGCGGCCGCCGCTGGCGGCATGCTGTGCTAGCTCGCTCCCTGTTGGCGGTAAGCTTGGCACTTCGCGCGGCAATGCTAACACGAGCGGTGGTGGGTCTGGCAGCTGATTGACCAACACAAACGTTTGCTGGTCACCAGCTTCGCGCGACTCATAGTCAGGAAATACAGGGAGTAAGGTAGCACGGGCAGACAGAATGGCTTCAGCCGTGCGATTTGCCGTTGGAATTGGCGCAACGCTTTCTAATTGGTCCACCGCAGACACTTGTACACGCGTCCGGTCTGCCATTGCAACAATGACAATCGTGGCGAGCAACGTAAGCCCAATCAGGATTTGGAGAAAGCGCTGCAACATAGGCCTTTATGATTGCTTAATTGCTTCCTTTTCGATGTAACAGCGCACACCTTCTGCAATCCCTTGAGCCAGCAAGTCTGGTTGGGTCAACAATATTTCCCGATCCAAGAACATGAAGCCAACTTCAATAATTGCCGCTGGCGTTGTTGGCGCTACTTCGCGGTAAGCATGGTAATACGTCATATCGTATGTCACGCTACCTGAGTGATATTTCATTTGCGTGCGGCGACCATAGCGTTCGCTGAGACAACCGACCAAGCGCGCAGACAAGTCAGGCACTTGATTTTCAAGTGACCCAGCCACCTTGAAACCAGTCGCCTCGTCATTGATAAATGAGCACGAGTCTGCGTGAATTGAGACAAGTGCTTCTCCCACGTAGCCATCTAGACGGGTGTCAAACTCTTCTAGACGATCAACGACATACCCCATAGCTTGGAGCTGTTGAATGGTTGAATCTGCAATTGCGGTATTGATCGCAAGCTCAGTCACGGCTTCATCATCTGGGCAGACTGCACCTGAATCGCTGCCTAAGTGCCCAACGACCACGCCAATGCGCGGGCCGTTAAGTTCTTCCAACGCAGCCTCAGTTGGTGATGCTGGCGCAACGTCTAAGGCGGCTTTAACTGCATCTGCTTGGGCTTGCACAACCGATTGCGGTACCGCGACCGGCGTAAAAACGCCAAAAATAGTAGCAAGGATCACGGCGACAATGGTCACGCTCGCGATGTATTTTGCGGTCTCAAACAATAGGCCAAAGATGGTCTGTTCTGGTTCTTCCGACATATGTCAGATAGTACCCTTTTCGGGGAGAGTGGGCAAGAGGAAAAGAAAGAGTAGCGCGTAAGAGAAAGCGCCGTTTTATTAATGTCTGTAATTGCGACGAAACGCTATGCGGTTACTAGGTCAAGCCGTTTGGGTTACTTGACGCTCGCAATAACCTTTTGAATATCAGCTTCAGTAATAGGACCTTCGCGCAAAATTTTTGGCGTTGGTAAGGAGCAATCAACCACAGTGGAGGCTTGGCTGCTTGGCGTTTCGCCGCCATCCAAGATGTAGTCAATTTTTTCGCCCAGCATCTCAAAGACCTGATCCGCATTAGACGCGTTCTCAAGTCCTGACAAATTGGCACTTGTCACTGCTAATGGCCCTGTTTCTTGTAACAGGCTAATTACCAGTGGATGATCCGGAATGCGCACCCCAACGGTTTCTAGCGGAGACGCTTCCTTTGGAATGTGATCTGCTTTTTGAAAGATGACCGTTAGCGCACCCGGCCAGTAGGCTTCGACTAAGGCTTTCGCTGCTGGGGTCACGTTTTTGACAATCAGATCCAGCTGAGACGGATCTGACACCATGAGCACCAGCGCCTTAGAAATACTGCGTACCTTTACGTGATAAATACGGCGTAGTGCGTCTGTATCTGTAATGGATGCCGCTAACCCATAGACGGTATCTGTCGGGAACGCGACGAGTTTGCCGTCACGCAACGCTTCAGCAACTAAGGTTTGGTTTTCAGACGTGTTTGGAAGTCGAACGGCGGTCATGGAAGGCTAATTCGTAACAAGCGGTCGAGGCCAGCGTAATCTTGCAAAATTTCAACGCTAGCAGCAGGAAATACTTCAGTCGCAAGCGCATAGACGGCTTGACCTTGGTCTGCACCAAATTCCATTAGGAATATTCCACCTGGATTTAGATGCGTTTTCACTTGCGGCAATAGACGGGTAATTACTTCCATGCCGTTATCTGCGCCACCATCTAATGCCAAGTGCGGTTCATAGTCCGCAACTGGCAAGGTTTCCATATCGCACGGCGCAACATATGGTGGATTACTACAGATGACGTCAAACTGACCAAGACCTTCTAACAAGTCATTTTGGCGCAACGCCACAAACTTATTCAAGCTGCGCGCATTTTCTTCAGCTATCTCTAACGCATCCGCACTGCAATCAACTAACGTAATCCGCGTGTTCGCCGCATGCGCAGCAATGGTAAGCCCAATACAACCGGTGCCGGTGCCGAC
The DNA here is from genome assembly GCA_020630225.1 of Anaerolineales bacterium. GTDB lineage: Bacteria > Chloroflexota > Anaerolineae > Anaerolineales > UBA6668 > JAHDIM01. The sequence goes on from JAHDBS010000009.1 coordinate 16,923, forward strand.
ATCTACAACGGTTACATCACGATGTTGGCGTGAAATGTAATCGAGCGCGGCTTCAACTAGTAACTCAGTTTCTGGACGCGGAATTAACGTGGCAGTTGAAACAGCAAAGTCAATGCCAAAGAATTCCCAACAGCCAAGAATGTACGGTAGCGGTTCTCCAGCAGCACGCCGTTCGATGTACTGTTGGAAGACATCAAAATCGGTGGGGGCGACAATCGTGTCTGCCCATGTCAACAACCAAGTTCTAGACTGCCCTAGTACGTGCCCAAGCAACAATTGCGCTTCAAGCTGGGGCGTATCCGTTGTCGTCATTAGACGTTCGGTGCCAATCTGCAAGACAGACTGAACTGTCAGCGCCAACGTTTGAGTTTGAGTCATAGTAATCAAAAACGCGAGACGCAGCGGTAGTCATCACCACCGCTACGTCTCGCGCCTAATTTTCTAATCTAAGCCTGCTTCAGCAAGACGATCCGCTTCATCACGGGTCGCAAGTTCGTCAATAATGCCTTCTAGATCACCTTCCATCACGGCTGGCAAATTATGCACCGTCAGGTTGATGCGATGATCGGTAATCCGGCTTTGCGGGTAATTGTAGGTACGGATCTTTTCAGAACGGTCACCAGAGCCAATTTGCGAGCGACGCGCTTCTGCTGTTTCATTTTGCTGCCGTTCAATTTCAGCATCGTACAAACGGGCGCGCATAATGCTCATTGCACGCAGGCGGTTTTGCAACTGCGAGCGTTCATCCTGACATTGCACGACCAATCCAGTTGGAATGTGGATCAAGCGCACAGCAGTTGAGTTTTTCTGCACGTGCTGCCCACCAGCACCACCGGCCTTGTAGACTTCCATTTTGATGTCTGTCGGCGGAATGTCAATTTCGACTTCATCCACTTCGGTCAACGCGGCGACTGTCGCAGTTGAGGTATGAATGCGCCCTTGCGATTCTGTTTGAGGCACACGTTGGACCCGGTGCACACCCGTTTCATATTTGAACCGAGAGAACGCCCCTTCCCCAACAATTTCAAAGATAATTTCTTTCAAGCCACCGACACCGGTTTCACTTGAAGAAATAATACTTGTCTTCCACTTGCGACCATCGGCATAACGGCTGTACATGCGGTATAAATCTGCGGCAAAAATACCAGCTTCATCACCACCAGCCCCAGCCCGGATTTCAATAATCACATTGCGTTCATCGCGCGGGTCTTTTGGTAACAATAAGCGGCGCAGGCGCGACTCAAGTTCAACTTGCTGTTCTTCAAGCTCAGGAATTTCCATTGCGGCCAATTCCCCGAGTTCCTCGTTCCCCAACAAACCGCGGGCATCTTCAAGGTCTTTCAACACCGTGCGATATTCTTGCGCAGCATTAATCAACGGCTCAAGATCCGAGCGCTCTTTAGCATATTTGGCAACCTCGCTGTAGTTCTCCGCAACACGCGGGTCAGCGAGCAATCGCTCTAGTTCTTCGTATCGGGCTTGAATGCCTGCAATTTTGTCTAACATAGTGAAAAAGATAGAGGATAGAGGATGAAAGATTGAAGGTGGAGCGCTAGCCGCCCTACTCTTCGATGTCCCATTCGCTATCTTTCTTTAGGCAAAAAAAATCCGCGCTCTCAGGCGCGGAGTACTTCAATTTATAAATGGCCTTAGATGAATCGAACGTGCTTATGCGAGTTCAAGTCGCTACAGTACGAGCGATAGTACCACCAAGGTAACAGCAAGCACGACAGCAATAGTCGCAATGCGCTTCAATTCTCCACGGACGTGTCCGTAGCTTTCTTCAATTGGGGCGCGCCCAGTGGCGACTTCGGCCATGGTCGCTTGCGGCACAACTGGCGCAGCAACAGGTGTTGCCACCACATTTGCCTTCGCTTGTGTGCGTTTCTTTCGGCTTTTCTTGCTCATACGGGCATGATACCAATACGCGCAGGTTCCGTAAAGGCGCTGTTTTCCCAATTGTCGGGATCGTTAAGTTGTAAATTCTGATGAGACCCAAAGATTACAAGACCAATGTTGACACGACAGCCTCAAAACCGGTGTTCATTCACACTAATAGGTTGGCAAACTAGGGTCAATTTCCTCTGCCCAGGCATTTATTCCACCAGCCAAATTATGCACGTTGGTAATCCCTGCTTTTTGTAACAACTCCATTGCTTCAGCTGAACGCTTGCCTGTACGACACTGCAAAACATACTCTTGTGTGCTGTCAAACTCACTGAGACGGTCAGGCAATTCGCCTAATGGCAAAAACTTAGCGCCTTCAATGCGGGAAATATCCCATTCATGCGGATCGCGCACATCTACTAACTGAAACGCGCGCCCTTCATCCATCATTTGCTTCAACTGCTGCACGCTGATGTCAGCCTCAGTGCCATTGTCTTCAAGGTGATCATTTTGCGGCATACCGCAGAACTGTTCATAGTCAATGAGCGCTGTCACCGGCTTACGATTTGGATTGCGTCTGAACTTAATTTCGTCCATCCGCATTTCGAGCGCGTCGTAAATGAGCAAACGCCCAATCATTGGTTCACCCATGCCAGTAATTAGCTTGACTGCTTCAGTGGCTTGCAGCGTCCCAATTGTGCCCGGCAAAATCCCAAGCACGCCCCCTTCTGCGCAACTTGGCACTAACCCTGGTGGCGGTGGTTCTGGGAACAGATCGCGGTAAGTCGGGCCATGCGTATCCCAGAACACAGACAGCTGCCCTTCAAAGCGAAAAATGCTGCCGTACACATTTGGCTTGCCAAGCAAGGTACAGACATCATCCACTAGGTAACGGGTTGGGAAGTTGTCTGTGCCATCAATAATGACGTCATAGTCTTTGGCAATTTCAAGCGCGTTTTCAGACGTAAACAACACGTTATGCGTATTGATTTGGACATAGGGGTTGATATCTAACAAGCGCTGCTTCGCTGACTCAACTTTGAGCTTGCCAACCGTTGCATCCCCATGAATCACTTGGCGCTGCAGGTTGCTCTCATCCACTACGTCATAATCTACTAAGCCTAGCGTACCAACACCGGCTGCTGCCAAATACATCGTGACGGGCGAACCTAAGCCCCCCGTGCCAATACACAACACCTTCGCTGCCTTCAAACGTTTTTGGCCTTCAAGCCCTACATCTGGAATAAGCAGGTGGCGGCTGTACCGTTCAATTTCAGCTTTGGAGAGTGTGATATTGGAAGTGTCGAGGTTGAGTTTGGTCATAAATACTGTTGTCAAAAGCTATAAATAAGTAGCGCTCTGCCAGATTTACTTGCACTGGCTACGCTTGATGTATCAGGCTTTTTCCATTTGCTCCACAGCTAAATTCCCAACGAGGCGGGTAAGAAGCGCAAAGCCAATATAGATGAGCCCGGCAATACTAATGGTCATACGCCATTGCGGCGCAAGTTGGAAGAGTGCGGCTAAGATCTGATATACCCCATAGCCAGCGGTCCCAAAAAATGAAATCCGAATGCCTTGTTTTGTAAGACCAATCGCATTAACCGCTAGACCTGCTAGCGCGATCAACGCCCCAAGGCCACCGATTGCATCGAACACGATCAAAATATACAGACGGATGCGCTCGGCAGCAGGCGTAATTCCGAAGTCATTCGCTAAAGCTTCGACGTTCCCAAATGAGCCAATGTTACTGAACCACAGTTCAGAAAACAGCAACGCCCCAAGGAGCACATATAGCAAAATGGCTAGTGATTTTCGATTCATGTCTTCTTTCTATCCTTTATATTGCGCCTGCAATCTTTGTCGTCATTACGGCTTATGGCTACCGTTCAATCCAAATGAGATGATTTTGCGGCACCCCAATTGGCGTTGCTGTAAATCCTCTTACATAGGGCTTCCAGACTAAGAAAGATGGCCCCGAATGACTAACCACAATTGCAGGAACGTCATCTAACAACACTTGTTCTGCTTGCGCATATAAATCTAGACGCGCGGTGGTGTCTTGCTCAATTCGCGCGGCTTCTAATAAAGTGTCAAATTCCGCGTTTTGATAGTGTGCATGGTTTCTTGGACGGCTTGAGTGAAACAAGACATCTAAGAAATTTTCTGGGTCAGGATAATCGGCACACCACCCTTCGCTGAGCAAATGGTCATAGTTCCCGGCATCCACTTCAACCCACAGATCTTGCCAGTCGTAGCCGTTGAATTGCACCTCAATGCCTAGTTCGCGCTGCCACATGTCTGCCATCAAAGCGGTCAAGCCGCCAATTGAGCCGCTGCCACTACCAACTGTCCAAATGAGGGTTGGCATATTGTCTGCATATTGCGACTCGGCGAACAACTGCCTTGCTTTGTCAGGGTCATAGCTAGGCGGAATCACTGCGTCAGTTGCGCCTGCAATCCCCGGTGGAATGATGCCTCTAGGCCGCGCCGATTCGTTGTCAAAAATCGCTTCATGCATCAAGTCAAAGTCAATTGCATACGCGAGCGCTTGGCGCACGTTCTCATCATCTAACGGTGGCAAAGCGGTATTGAGGGTAATGTAGCTGGTACACAGTCCGGTATAGCTGTAAACCGCACCGTACAACAAATCGTCAGGATCAGTTGCCCGTTCGACTTGGGTGTCACTGATGAATGTAAAGTCCACCTCATCATTCTGATACAACCGCCCAGAGTAGCCGGCATACATCAAGTAGACAATCTCATCCAGCTTTGCGGGGGCATCATAGTAGAACGGATTGCGCTCCAAAATGAGCACGACTTCATTGACATGCACTTGTTGCCGGAATGGCCCGGTGCCGTTCGGCTGCAGTTCCCAGTCTGGCTGAGTGACGTTGTATTCATCCACAATCCAAGACGTTGGATAGGTTAGCTTCGCGAGAAAGTATGGCTTCGGCGCATCTAGGGTGACGGCAATGGTGTGCAAGTCCAGCACGTCTAAGCCACTGATGCTGTCTGCTGCGCCAGCGTGAAAGTCTTCCAAGCCTGCGATGTCATCTAGATACGTTAGGACAGTTTGCGACTCTAGCGCTGGGGAAGCTGCCCGCTCCCAGCTGTACAGCACATCATAGGCAGTGACTGGGCGGCCATTATGAAATTTAGCGTCTTCACGCAAGTAGAAGGTGTAGGTCAATCCATCTGGGCTAATGTCCCAAGTTTCAGCCAGCGCTGGGCGCACTTGCAGGTCAGGGTCCATTACAACTAAGCCGCTAAAAATGTCGCCAATCATGCCGCCACCGCCTGAATGCGTTAGCGCTGGATCAAGCGTGCTGGGCTCACCAGAGGAGTAGACCACCGCATTGTCACGGTCATAGCTAGGCAACGCATCTGGCTCTACGCGGATAGAAGCGTTAACCGCAGCTTCAATCTCCGCAGCCCCTTCGGACGGCGACACGCGCCAATCTAAGCGATAGTTGCGCCCTTTTTGATTGATGACAAACGCAGCCGCACCGTCTGGGCTAGTCGCAGTGACCACAGTGGCGGCATCTGCTGTGCCAAATTCTGCAATCCAGCCGCTTGGAATTGACAATGACATTGGGTGCGCTGGCGGCTGGACACGGACTAAATACTGATCAACAGCCGTTGGCTTCTCAGCAGAAACGGTTTGTGTCGCGTCCGAATCTACGGCAGCCGCGGCTGGTGTCAGTGTTGGATCAAGAGCAGGCGCTGTAGGCGCCACTGCGGGAGCGTCTATGTTCAAGTCTGCCAACGCGGAGCATGCCAGCAAAGGCAATAGCAGGCTAAGTAGCCCAATTTTTACAGCGAATGACTTATTCAACATCAGTGAGGCCTCCGTCCGCTGGAGCCGATTTGCGCCGACTGCCCATGAAAAACAACACAACTGGAATCGCAATCACGATTGTGAGCGTAAATAGACACGTACACAGCAGCACCACAAGCGGGAAACCACTCAGCAGATTTTGCCAATCGAGAAGTGTACTGGCATTCTCCGTGCTGTCTGGTGCTTCACCGCCCCCAGGTGGGGTTGGTAAGGCTTGACTGGTAGGAATTGGGGTTGCAGTTGCTGCCGTCACAGTTTGACCACCGTATGGCGCAAATGTTGGATACACTGTTGGCGCAATCACGGCTTCTGTTGGCACTGCCACTGGGGGCAGCCCTTTGCTCTCGCGCCATTCTGCTTCAAATTCTGCGACCGTCAGCCCGTATGTATTCTCAAGCGCAGCTTCGTAACGATAGCCTTCATCAAACTGACGTAAGAGCTGGCGCATTTTCTCTTGTCCATAGGTCTCAATTAGGTAGGCGGTCAGGCTATACGACTGTGCGTAACTCACCTGCGCCCGTCCCGGATGTTCAGAGAACCCTTCGCTTAGTGCGGGGACAGAATATACGTTGTTGTCATCAATTGCATCTTGCAAGACGTTTGCTGAGCCGGCATTGAGTGGCCCTTCCGCGTAAACCGCCAGCCCTTCATTTAGCCAAGTCGGAACAGACGCGTAGCAGCTATCAAATGAATTCCCAATAATGACATGCGCTAACTCGTGGGCAACTGTGTCCAGCCCCCACTCTAAATTACGCTCCGAGACCCCAATCAAAACGATGTTTGAATTTGAGTAGGCTAGACCACCTGTCCAGCCCGGCTCAAACAAAATTGCATCGCGCAATTCGTCTGTTGTGCCGTAGATGTAAAGATGCACATCTTTGGTTTGTTCGGCTCCAATGTCACGCTCAATGCGCGCCTGCGACTCTACCCCGGCGTCTAGGAGCGCCTGCGCAAAGTCCGTGTCGCCCTGATACCAATGCAAATAGAGATTGTCATTGGAAATGGTTTGCCAGTTGTGAATATCGTCCAGCCACGTTAGCCACGTTTGCTCACTCACAAACGTTTCGCCGTTCGCATCGGTCAAGCGCCAGCGATACCACATGCGAGATCCGGGCGGCAGAGAGCCTGAACGACGCATGTTCCATGTCCAAGTTACCGCAATTTGCGCACCCGGCTCGACATCGTCTGGCACAACGCGGGTTGTGTCAGTGGCACAGGCGTTGACATCAAGGCCATATTCAAGCTCAACGCGCTCAATTGGCACATCGCTTGCAGCCTCTAAGGCGAAGTTGATTTCGTTCGGGAAGTCAAAGGCCACATCATCACGTGTAATCGTGATCGATTGCCGCGCTGTCGCTGCAATTTGCCAACTGGCCCCTAGCATCAACAACGATAACAACCCAATGTTGAGTAACGTTTTTTTCATATCGATTTCAGAATTCAGCCCTGCTTAGCATATAATCGAAACGGCGGTTTGAAAATTCAAACCATACTCAGAAACCTAAACTCAAGTTCTGCAAATTGCCCGCTATATGCCTGACTCTAGCTTGAATAATCGTTCTTACATTATGCCACGCGCCATTCCTGAACCGGATGCCTACGGCCAGCCGCTACTGCCCATTGTGATGTCTGCTATTGAGACATCTGGACAGGCGCTGTTTATTTTTGACAACCAAGGCCGTATTTCTTATACCAATCAAACGGCGGCCGGGCTGACAGGGTATAGCAAGCGTGAACTGCTCGCAAAGCGTATTTTCGATCTAATTCCTGAGCTTAGTAACCAAGGTAGCTTGCCCGATTGGCAACAGTTGGTTTATGACTATGGTGGCGTCACCATGGAAGTGATGTTGCAGACGGCCAAAGGTGAAGAGCGCGCTATTGAACTCAATGCCACCTCGTTTTTACATGAGGACGGCGTCTCAAGCTGCGCCTTTGCCCGTGACCTGGCATCTGACATGGATATGGACACTGTTTCCAGCATGGTGGACGAGCAAACTGCGCATATGAAGCAACAGTTGCAAAATCGGGCGGCTGAGCTTGAGCTCAGTAACCGTGAGCTGGAAGAATTTGTTTCAGTTGTTTCGCACGACCTGCGCGCCCCACTCCGTGGCATTGTTAACCATGCGCGCTTCTTAGAAGAAGACTTTGCTGACACCTTAGACGAAAAAGGCAGCGACTACCTCGCTACGATCCGTGACAATGCCGCGCATATGGATCAGCTCATTACCGATTTGTTGCAGTATGCCCGCATTGGCAAAACCAACACCATGCATGATGCAGTCGATGTCAATGCAGTGTTGAGCCAACTCATCAAGTCGTTACCGGGACATGCAGACGCAGACATCAAACTGCCTGCAGCGTCATCCGTGGTGCACACAAACGAAATTCTGTTCCGCCAAATTATGACCAATTTACTTTCAAATGCGGTCAAATTTGTACCAGCCACCCGCAAGCCTGAAGTCGAAATTCGCGTCATGGAAGGCGATTTTGCTTGGCAGTTTTACGTGGTCGATAACGGCATTGGCATTCCAGAGTCGCAGCGTGACCGCGTTTTTGGGGTCTTTGAACGCTTGCATGCAGACACTGAATTTCCTGGGACCGGGATGGGGTTAGCCATCATCAAGAAATCACTTGATGCCTTGGGCGGAGAAATTGAAATCTCTTCAGTGGTCGATGAGGGCACAACGTTTAGCTTCTCCATTCCAAAGCCAATGGACTAATCGTCAGTTCGCTGTTATTTCTTATTTGTTATTATTTGCCTAGCTTTGCAATTGCAAATAATTTTTCATCAATAACAAATGACGAATAACAAAGTCGAAGGCGTTGTCGAACGCATTACGTTTCATAGCCAAGAAAATGGCTATACGGTGCTGCGCCTCAAGCCATCGACCACGGTCAATGCCACCTTTGTGAGCCGCGACGGTCTCATTACCGTTGTTGGCAGCATGCCCGAAGTCCAAGCAGGCGAAAGTCTGCGCCTCACTGGACAATGGGCCACCCACCCTAAACACGGCAAACAATTTTCAGCAGACATTGTGGAGCAGATTCTGCCCGCAAGCATTGAGGGCATCAAACGTTACCTTGGCTCTGGTTTGGTACGTGGCATTGGCCCCCGCATGGCCGAACGGATTGTCAAGAAATTTGGCGAAGAGACGCTTAATGTCATTGACAACACCCCCGACCGCCTGCGCGAAGTGTTAGACATGGGTCCCAAGCGCGTTGGGCTTGTCAAAGACGCCTGGCAAGAGCAACGCGCCATCCGCGACATTATGGTCTTTCTCCAAGGCCATCAAATTACCACTAGTCTTGCAGTCAAAATTTATAAACACTACGGTGCTGATGCAGCCAAAGTCGTAACTGATGACCCTTACCGTTTGGCGCGTGACGTTTGGGGCATTGGCTTTCGGACTGCTGACAAAATCGCTCAGAATTTGGGCATGCCAGCAGATGCCCCCTCACGCATTGAAGCCGGCATTGGCTACACCTTGAACATGCTCAGTAATGAAGGCCATGTTTATGTGCCGGAAGAAGAGCTAGGAGATAAGGCCGCGGAACTGCTTGGCGTTACGCCCCAGCACATTGAGCATGGTCTGCTGCGCATGGGCAGCAACGACATTGTGCAGCAAGAAACACTGCGGTATGAAATTCCGGCCCAAGACGCGATTGGCACCACTGTCAAAGAAGAAAATGCGGTGTACCTTACGCCATTTTTCTACGGTGAAGTTGGCGCGACCAATCGCATTTTGCAATTGGCAGAAACGAGCGCCTCACGTTTGCAGTCGGTGCGGAACACACCGTTTCAGATGCTGCTCAGCCGCACCAAGCTAGACTTTGATCTCTCAGTCGAGCAAATGCAGGCTGTGCAACGGGCGTTGTCACATAAAGTTTCGGTGCTAACCGGTGGCCCCGGCACTGGGAAAACCACCTGCCTGCGCGCACTCATCGAAATTCTGTTGCAGACGGGACATAGTTTTGCACTCGCCTCTCCAACGGGACGCGCAGCAAAGCGGCTTTCTGAAGCCAC
>JAHDBS010000009.1:26774-32535 GCA_020630225.1 Anaerolineales bacterium
GCGGTAACTAATTTGACGCAGATCTTTCGGCAAGCGCAAGGGTCGCTCATTATTACCAACGCGCATCGCATTAACCAAGGTCAGATGCCGATTTTCAAATCCGACGGACCACAAGACTTTTACCTTTTCAATATTGAAGACCCTGACGAAGTCGCCAATTGGGTTGTTGATATTTGTCATAGTCGCATTCCAGACCGCTTTGGTATTCCTACGCAAGACATCCAAGTGCTGTCGCCCATGTATCGTGGATCTGCTGGGGTTGCAAACCTCAATCAGCGCTTACAAGAGACGCTCAATCCACCGGGTAAACCCGAACGCCGAATTGGCGGCACGCTCTTTCGCGTTGGCGACCGCGTGATGCAAACCCGCAATAACTATGACAAAGAAGTGTTCAATGGTGACATTGGACGCGTTCTGCAAATTGATGGGATGTCAGCCACGATTGATGTGGAATTTGAAGGTCAGCGGGTGCAATATGACTGGCTTGAAACAGATGAATTGACCCACGCCTATGCAGTCTCTGTGCATAAATCGCAAGGCTCGGAATATCCTGCAATTGTCCTACCTGTGATTACACAGCACTACATGATGCTACAGCGCAACCTCATTTACACCGCAATTACGCGCGCAAAGAAATTATGCGTGCTGGTTGGCACCACAAAAGCAGTTAGCATTGCTGTCAATAACAACAAAACCTCAGAACGTTACAGCGGCCTTGAAACCAGACTGAAAGGGTTAGTTAGTGGAAGTAGCGGCACAAACGCGCCTAGCGGAGGGGAACAGCGCACGCTGTTCTAATTACTTGCAACTGGCAAGTCAGTGTAGGCTAGAAAAAATTAGCTGTCTTTGACAATTGGCAAAGTAAAGTACATGGTCGTGCCAACACCCGGTTCAGATTCAACCCAAATCTCGCCGCCGTGCATTTCGACCAGCATCTTTACGATGACCAACCCCACCCCAGTGCCAGCCTTCTGACGCACAACGTCACTATCGGCACGAAAGAACGGCGTAAACAGTTGCCGCTGCGTGTCAAGATCAATCCCAATCCCGGTGTCGGCGACTGACACTTGAATTACATCATCCATCAGGTCGGCTTGAACAACAATCTGACCGCCCTCTGGCGAATATTTGACAGCGTTACTGATGAGGTTTGTAAAGATCTGCCCCAGCCGTAAGCGATCTCCAGCAACCGCTGGCAACGACTCACTAACCCGCATTTGTAGCCCAATTTTGCCGTTGGTGATGGCTTCATACAGCATTTGGGTGCTTTCGTAGACCACTTCATGTAACAGGACAGGCGCAATTTGCAATGACAAGCGCTTGGCTTCCAATTTCGCAAAAATATCCATGTCGAGGATCATGCGCTGTAGGCGTTCCATGCCACGCATGCCAGCCTTGACCAGCTTCTTCTGCTTGGGGGTTAGGTCACCTGCCAAGCCATGTTCCAGCATTTCCAAATAGCCCCGCACTGTTGAGGCAGGCGTAGACAGGTCATGCGCAATCAGCGACAGCAATTGCAAACGGGCATTGTCACGACGTTCAAATTCATCTTGCAGATGTTTGAATAGTTTGGCTTCAGCTGAAACAGGAGATTGCGTGGTCATTGAAACCATTTTATAACAAATTGATAGTTGGCTTAGTGGACAAGTTTGGGTGTTTGTTTAATGAGGGCACGGAACAGCTCAGCACCGTTGGCTGAATGGAGTAGTTCAGCACAACGAAAAGCACGTGTGAAACAAGATGGAGGTAACCATAAGGGGGTTGCCAAGCATGTTCCGTTGCCTCGCTTATTACTATTGCAAGGACTGTGCCTAAACGTCTGAATTTGCGGTGCAATTTTGTAGAAAAAAGCACCCTTTTCGCTGACATTTACAGTTTGCTGCTTGTTATTTCAAAGTTCCGAAAATTCAGACCTAATCTGCGCTTGCTATACAGGGAATGAAAGTGATAGAATTTGATCCGTTGTGGGTGCGTAGCTCAGTGGTAGAGCAGGTGACTTTTAATCACTTGGTCGGGGGTTCGAGTCCCTCCGCGCCTACACCTTCTTTCACAACGTAAAACGCCGTGCAAATTGCACGGCGTTTTTTGATTCATTTGCACTACTTCATCCGGCGCTTTACAGACCAATATAAGAGCCAGCCGCCGAGGGTGGCGAACATCAAGTGTTCAAAAATAGTGATAAGTGAAAACCGCAGCGACATGTCAATCTGTTGCACAAATAGCACATCAATCGCGACTATCAATAAGCCGAGCAACAGTCCCGTTAATGCAGACCCCAATACGTAGCCTTCTTGGGACTCGAGTTGGTAGCTTTTGCGAAGTGTCAGAAATGCGTAGCTAATGGGCGGTAAAAATCCGGTTGTTGGACTGAAGTCGACTCCAACCGTGCTGAGCAAAATACTTGGGACGAACCAGAGCAAAATAGACAATAAGAGCGCTAGCCCAACATTTTGATATGAAATAGTTTGCGACATAGTTTTCTAGCCTGTAAAGAAGCGTGCTGATTGATTAATACCGCCAAACACCTTTCCTAAACGCACTTTGCCGTAATTACTCACCATCATCTCAAGCTAGCGCGTCTTACTTTGCATATATTGATGTTGTACTTAACCAAAAAGCCGCCTGAATATTTTCAAGCGGCATAAATTTAGGCGAGCTAACATCTGTCCAAGCGTTTTCGGCTTAGGTCCAGCGTCACTATTGCACTCCCAAAGTGCTACAGGTGACTATTTTTTATTGTCAGTATCTTCGTGCAGGGCGTTTTCAGCAGAGCGCTGCACATAAATGGTCAGAATTGTGCTGCACCCCATAAATATACCCGCAAGCGCGAACATTGTTAGTAAACTCATACACCCATAATACTAAATATCACTTCGCAACCGCTACAGAATTACGTACTATGGAATAGCGCAATATAAGCCAAGGCTAAACTAAACTGCCACTATTCTGGGAGCATACCAACTGCCCTAGTTTTTAGACCTTCCAAATAGCTTCCGAAGCGAGTCAGACGTGACTAGCGCCGCAAGAATTGCCCCAGCAATGGCAGACACAATGGCCGTTAGTGAGAAGGGGTCGCCAAAGGTAAACCAACGCTGCGACACTTCAGTGGCTAAGGTCTCACGCACAAGCAATTCACTCCGAATGTCATCAATTTGTGGGTTTTCCCAAGTGGCTTTGATTTTCAACGCAAGTTGATAGCGCCCTTCTTGCTCAGGGGTCATGTGCCAGTCCCAAACAATTGTCTTCCCCTCACGCAAAATAAACGCTTCAATATCATCGGTGCGGATGTTGAGGTTATCTGGGCCCGTTAAGCTGGCTGTGATCGTCGCTTCATACTGATCGCCAAACGCTCCGGCAATGGGCGCATTTGGCGTTGCCCCAAGCGGTAGCTGCACATCGATCAGCTTGCCATCATTTCCTTCAAACTCAATGCGTGTCGAGACCACATCAGGCGCTAAGTAGCGCAGCTCGGCCCGCACACGGTACGACTCACCTTGGCGCATTTCTCGCGGCCATTCCACCTCAAATTTCTCATACGCTTCGACAACATCCACCTGCTCTACTGGATCAATTTGTGGCGTTACAACGCTATTGATGACATTGTCATCTGTCTCTGAGTTGTCAACGTAGTCAGACGTTGGGAAAACATCTTGCGTTGGCAACTCTTCGACGCTATTGCTCTCAGGGTCGATCTCAACTGTGTTGTACATCCACGTGCTTAGGGCAAGCAACAGCACCACTAGCAGTCCAAAAATTAGGATGCTGCTACGCAGGTATTTAGATTGGTCAGAATTTGAGTCTGTCATAAATGTTGATTACTTAAGCTGAGATATGGACAAGAAAGGTAACACGACTCAACACCTTGCGGGCGTCGAAGACAAGGCAAAGCCGATAGGGTCTCCCATAAAAGGCACTAGAAATGCTAACTCTTGAAAGATCCTTCCTTACGTCAGGAAGGTATTTCAGAGAGAAAAAAGTCTAAACACTCTTTGCATATCCAGCAACTGAGGTTACTTGAATTTACAGGTAAGAACCATAAACGCTCCAATTTGATACGGTTTTGCAGAAATAAAAAAGCTGACACAGTCTCGGACTGCATCAGCTTTATCTCATTTTCTGCGCACGCGCTGGCTTCAACTGGCTGTTGTCAGGTCGCAGTTCTGTGCCCTGCCTAATTAGCTTGAATTCTGGATAATGTACTCTAGAAGCCCTAGTCTCTCGGCAATTTCAGTGGAGATTTGCACGCGAATTACACGAATTTGGCGAATTTACGCGAATTTGCATCCCAAATTCTTTATGTGTAAACCAGAGACCTTGGACTTAATCCAGAACTGAGGCTAATTATCTACCCGCACGTACAGTTCACGGCCTGCGTCAATTTCTTCTACGAGCATTTGCGTGTCCGTAAGCTCGATGATGGTTGAGAACGTTTGCGTTTCTAGCGGCACAAGCGACTCATCAGAGGACTTGGTCACAATGAGCCGGATCTGGTCTTCACCACCTTCTGACTCGGCTTGCCAAATGCCACTCAATTCAATCGGATCGGTCAGTGGCAGGGACATTTGGAATTCACCGCTGCGGTCAAAAGTCACCCGCGTCCCCACTAGCTCTGGGGCTAGCTCAGACGTTTCCAACTGCCATGTTCCGGACAGGCGTCTGCCCAAGCTTGGCATGGGCGGATTGAAATAAGCATAAAACCCAACGGAGACAATCAGCGCGGCAAGGCCAATAATGAGCCAGCGCACCGCCCAAGACAGGTCTTCACGGCGACGGACCTGCTTAGCGCCATCTAGTGCTGTGCCACACTTAGGGCATTCTGGTATTTCAGCACCGACGAGTTCATCACATTTGGGGCAAATTACAATATACATACTTCGATAATAGCTTCAATAAATACCCAACCACACCTACATGTGCTTGGGACGCGTAATCTTGTCCACCTACTCTACATTTTGATTGTATTCGAATTTGAGGCTAATCCCAAACGTTTGCAGAAGATGCTTTTTAAGAGGATATTTCGCTAGACCAACGCAGTATTTCTTAGGACTACGGTCTTGCGTGGAGTCACAATGCGAGGTTAGCAGGTCAGAAACGCGGGGCTAAGCAATGCGCTGTAATAGTTCGCTGCGCGACTTCGCCACCGGATCTAAGCCAAGTTGCTTTGAAACTGCCAGCACCCAAGGCTGCTCCCAACAACAGGTCGCAAGCACATCTGGGTCTACAAAGACTGCTTCCGGCGTGCCTTTTTGCAAGATTCGGCCACTCTCTAGCACAATCATTTCGTCTGCCCATGCATAGGCTTGGTCCAAGTCGTGCGTCACAATGATGATAGTCCGGCCTTGTTGCACCAATTTATCAAATAAGCCGAGAACTTGCTGCTGGATCGCCATATCTAAGCTTGCCAGTGGCTCATCGGCCACGATGAGCTGCGGTTGCATGGCAAGTACACCAGCAATTGCCACGCGCATCTTCTGCCCACCACTCAAGGTATGAATTGGGCGCGCTAACAAATTAGTAATTTGCAAATCAGCCGCTACTTGATCAATCCGTTGCTGGACCTCTTCACGGGCAAGACCTAAATTGAGCGGCCCAAAAGCAATGTCTTCTTCCACTGTGGTGGCAAAGAGTTGATCTTCCGCGCTTTGAAAAACTAGCCCAACAGTTTGACGCAGTTGACGAAGCCCTTTACGGCTGTAGTCTACCGGCTGCCCATCAAAGCGAACTTCGCCAGTGGTCGGTTGCAAAATCCCATTGAGTTGCC
>JAHDBS010000309.1 GCA_020630225.1 Anaerolineales bacterium
TAGAAAATGGCTTCCATTCGCTGCCAATTCAACCTGATGGCAGTCGCTTGTGGTCTGGCTATTTGGGAACGCCCGTGAGCTATGGCTGTATTGTGTTGGGGGTTGTAGAAGCGGAGCGGTTGTGGACTTGGGCTGAGATTGGGACTGAGGTGAATATAAGGTATTAAGGCACCTTTGTTTTCAAGACAAAAAGCCGAGCAGTGCCCGGCTTCTAAACAGAATCATTCAAGATTCCTTCTAGCTCTTGTTTCAGCAATCTCAGTCTTTCAAATACTGATTTACTGACGCCTCAATTTCAGCAGAGTAGTTATAGAGATCGTAAACACGTTCGATTGAAACCCTTTCACCTTTCCTTTCAGGTGAGAACAGCTGGAGCCTTAGATTTTCAGGGTTGTTGAATAGCAAGCGAATGATTGGGCGTCGGTTATTGTCATCTAGGAGAATTCCGCAATAGCTTTTAGTGTCACGTAATGCCACTCGACTTGGGTCAACGATATTGGCAAGCACAGCTTTGACAATATAGAAACCTTGTAACTCTTGATCAGTGGTGATGATGCCGTCATCTTGATCTTCTACAGCTCCATCTTCCTCTTCTGCATCGTCTTCGTGCAAAGGTGCAGTGTCAGATGGCGCTGGGCTATCAATTAGCGCTGACTTCAATCGGGAGCTGATCTTCTCGCTTATCAGCTGATTGAATGCACGCTTAACAATGTCTTCAAACTGTTCACGAACGGACTGCGTAAGTCTGCCTGAGTAAACATTATTTGCCAACAATTTCACAAAGTCTTCGTCTGGCTGAACAAGTTGAGATGCTAAATATTTTTTTATCTCACGCGTGTACTTCAAATCACTCGCGCTGGACAGCATTTCCTCAATATTGAAAGAGTCCTTAGCCATCTTCTTAAGTTCGGCTACAAGATTCTCGCGAACATCAAGCATGTCAAAAACCAAGAATGGTCGTTTATCCATCTTGTTTGGCGCTTCAAGATCAGAATAAAAGCGGTATGTCAGACCATTGGTAAGCACGCCTATTCTCGCCTCCGTTACCGTGAAATAGCGGAACAATTGAGAGAGGTGTTTGTCATTTAGCGTGGTGCTGCTTGACTTACATTCAAAGAGGATAATCGGCTTGCCTTCACGTAAGATCGCGTAATCAACCTTTTCTCCCTTCTTGGTTCCCACGTCAGCAGTATATTCTGGCACAACTTCAGTAGGATCAAAGACGTTGTAACCCAATGCATTGATAAAAGGCATTACAAGCGCATTCTTTGTTGCCTCCTCAGTTTGCACATGATTCAAGTTTTTGGCAGCTCTTGATGCTAAAGCTTGTATTTGATCAATGAAGTCCATAACCCTCTCTCCCTGCTAGTATTGTAATTCTAAATTACAGCTCTCGATTCTTGCACTTAAGTTTATTTATATCAATACAACAAACGTTCTGATTCTACAGAATAAAAAAGCCCGAGCGTCGCACAGATTATTGGCATCAAGTTAATCAATTCTGCTAGCTTATGACTGCGAATAGGTGTCATCCCGTGCACGAACGAGACAAAATAAAGTCGAAATTTAGGTGGCGTGAACGGGATCTCATTGCAATAGTCTCTTGTTTTACTACCTTGGTATCAATGAGATCCCTGCCGCCGAGCCAATTGGGCTACTTATGGTGTCTCGAACGCGTCTGGGATGACACTTGTGTTTTCGTTCTGGCTAGCAGAAACGTTTTTTTTGAGCAACAGCCCTGAGTTTGGTGCATATGGATACGAACATCGCACAGCTTTTATCTGAGAAAACCAGTGAGATCTTCATAAACTCAATCCTCAGCAAAAATAAGAATGACAAAGTCTCTCTAATCTCATTCACACTGCGCTAGAATCCTCTCATTCCACACACAACCAAAGGAGAACCAAAAAATGAAAGCCATCGCCTACAAAACGCCCGGTCCCATCGACCAGCCAGACGCACTACAAGACATCACGCTCGAAAAACCAACGGCCACTGGCCGTGACCTACTCGTAAAAGTACACACGGTGTCCGTGAATCCCGTTGACACTAAGGTGCGCAAGAACCGCCCACCCGCTGGCGGTGCTGAATGGGGCATCTTAGGCTATGACGCCGCTGGCGTTGTTGCTGCCGTGGGTGAAAACGTTGAACATTTCAGCGTTGGTGACGCGGTGTATTACGCTGGCTCCATTGCGCGACCGGGGACCAACAGCGAATATCATCTGGTGGATGAACGCATTGTTGGCAATAAGCCCAGCAGTTTGACGGATGCGGAAGCAGCGGCGCTGCCGTTGACCGCCATTACGGCTTGGGAAATGCTGTTTGACCGCTTAGATGTCAACCGCCCCACTGCAGAAGGCAGCAATCTAATTTTGGTCATCGGCGGCGCTGGCGGTGTAGGGTCAATTACGATCCAACTGCTGCGGGCGCTGACGGACATGACCATTATTGCAACGGCGTCACGGCCAGAAACGCAAGACTGGTGTCGGGAATGTGGCGCACATCATGTGGTCAATCATCGGGAGCCGCTGGCACCGCAGGTCAAGGCGCTTGGGTTAGGTGCGCCGGGGCACGTCTTTTCCATTACGCAAACGCATCAGCACATGGCGGACATTGTTGAACTGATTGCACCGCAAGGCCGCTTTGGCTTGATCGATGATCCGCTGGAATTGGACATTCGCCCGTTCAAAATGAAAGCTGTGTCTGTACACTGGGAATCGATGTTTACGCGGCCCGTGTTCAACACGCCTGACATGGCGCAACAGCGTGACTTGCTAAATGAGGTCGCCGCGCTGGTGGATGCGGGGAAGATCAAAACAACAATGACAGAAATTGCTGGCAAGATTGACGCGGCTACGCTGATGAAAGTGCATGCACAAATTGAAAGCGGCACCACCCGTGGCAAGATTGTATTGGAGGGGTTTTAGGCTTACACACACCCAACACTGGGGCATGGCAAGCAATGTCAAGTAGGCATCAAGCTAAACAATTCTGCTAGCCGATTCGTGCGATTAGGTGTCATCCCGCGCACGAACGAGACGCAACAAAGTCAAAAAGCAGATGGCGTGTGAGGGATACATTCGGCAAGCTCAGCACAAGTCTCATTGCAATAACTTTCTGTTTTGATACCTTGGTATTAATGAGATCCCAGCCGCCGAGCCTTTCGATCTACTTTTGGTAGCGCAAACGCGTCTGGGATGACACATCTGCTTTCGTTTTGGCTAGCAGAAACAAATTTTTCAATTACGAAAACTCTTAACTTAATGCGCATGTGACATGGCATGCCATGTCACATGCGCCGAATATTTTTCTGCCACCAGAATCAAAAACGGGCTTCCGATTGGAAGCCCGTTTTATTTTAGCGTGCTAGTTCTTTAGTCTATTGGAACAGACCGTACAGCCCGGTACCAGCTGTGGTTGTACAGCGGAGGCCGCCGACTGAGCTGGTTGGGCTAACTGGACGCCATGCGCCTGAGGCTTCAGCTTGGCCGGTAATTGCAGACAACGCTTCGGCATCAAACCATTTTAGGATTGTGCCAGAGTCGGCTGGGTAACAAATTTGTTGCGCCAAGTCGAGTTGGTCAACTTTATTCCCGGCGGCGTCTGAAACTGAAATTTCAAACAGCGTCCCAATTGACGTTTGACCACCTGGGGCGTTCAAGACTGCTTCTTCATAGGCTTCTACAAGTGCAGCCACATCAAAGGCTTCATTTTCGCGGTAGAGCGTGACCAAGACATTTTCACCTTCGCTTGGTGTAATCGCCGTCGTCCAGCTATTGATGTCAAATCCAAGGGTGACTTGACTGCCGGTCCCGGTCGCAATTGTTGTTAGCAGCGATTGTGGCGCAGTGCCTTGTGCAAAGGCAGTGATGGCAAGGCCAACGGCCATTGCAAATGCTAAGATGAGAGTCGTGATCCGTTTCATTTGTGCGTGTCTCCTAGAGCAAACTAATTTAGTGCCCATATTGTATGGCAGAAACACATTCAAATACTCCGAATTCAGTCCGGATTAGCCGATTTTCGGCTTATGGACACGCTAATGGCGTAGTTGGCCAGTGTTCATAGCGCGTTTGGCAGACGGGACGCTGCGTGGCTTGCGACAATGCATCTACAGTTGCGGTGGTGACAGTGGGCAACTCATGATTAGCCGGATCGGCCCGTAACATGGTCTGATACCAGTCATGCGGCCATAAGCCATTGTGGATCACGCTGATGTCAGGCCGCTGCTGCGCTACGTATTTGGCATACCAAAGCGGAAACAGCGCTTGATCTGTACTGGTGATGATGATGGCATCTTGTGGCGCTTCAGCAATGACTTTTTCAACGTAAACAGTCGCGCCAATATCATTGCGCAACGAGACAAACTGCCAAGATCGCCAGCCATGCAGGCCTAATAGTCCAACGCAGACAACGCACAGCCCTAATGCCGCAGTGACATGGCGTGCGTCGAGATACGTGGCCAGTTGGCTTAGACCGATTGTCATCAGTAGACAAATGGCATAGAGTGCGGGCAACAAGTGAGGCTGATAGTCAATCACGCCATAAGAAAGTGCAAAGCCCCCTGCTAAGAAGAGGAGACCAATCATAGTAATCAATGCACTCCGCGCGTGCCGACGCCATAAACTGCTGACCCCAACAAGCGCAAGTAATAGCCCCAGCGCAATTCCGTTTGCCTGCGTCACCAACGCTGGCACTGATCTCAACCTGCCAAGCACTTGCATTCTGTTGACTGCGAACAGTCGGTCTTGATACAGCTCGCCTGAGATCAACCAGCCCAAGTCACGCAGCGACTGCATTGCGCCCCAATTTATCGGTGGTTGCTGAGTGGCACGCCAGAGCAACATGGCATAGAAGGCACCCATCACGACTGCACCCACTGCCATAGCGCGAATATGCAATTGGTTCTGCCGCCGGACGCGAAAATGCGTCCATAAGCTGACGATGATGATGGGGAACAGCAGCGCTGTAGACACATGATTACTCATGCCTACCCCGACCGTGAGCCAAAGTGCAAAAATGAGCAGCTCAGACGTCGGCGCTTGCTGCAGGTTGACGATGATCCAAACCACTAGCGCAACGACCAGTAGGTGTAGGGCATAGACCTCCGCAATAATGGCTTGGCTCCACACTAACGGCGTCAGCGCAAAAAACACTGCCCCAAAGGCAGCGACAGGAACCCTTATCCATTGATTTTCGTAGTCTGACGTAAGGCTGCGAACCGTTGCAAAAAAGAGGCAGCTTGCACCAAGTGTGCACAGCACAGAGAAAAAGCCAAAGCGCCATGGCACGCTGGCAATTGGGATATAACGCAGTGGCTTGGTGAGGAATAAGTACAGTGGATAGCCGCTTGGATGCGCGACACCATCGACAACGCTGGCTGTGATGAGTTCAGCCGAGTCTGTGCTCCAATTGGCCCACGTGAGGTGTTGCGGAATAGAAAGCAAATAGAGCAAACCGATGCTTGCTAGCATTACCCAAAGCCAAATTGATTTTGTCAGGGGAGAAGTCATCAATTTTGTATCCGCTGTCTATTGTTGCAACACCTCAGTTCTGGATAAGGGAGGCTACATAGATCAATACCTTCCTGAGCTTGCGTCCGTAGGTAAGGCGTAGCCGCTAGGATCGCTGCTGCGAAGGCACATTAAGAGCCAAAA
>JAHDBS010000310.1 GCA_020630225.1 Anaerolineales bacterium
TTGAAATTGAGCCAACGCAAGTTGCACTGCATTACAACCTGGGGCTTATGTACTTGGCGCAGGGTGACAAGCCAGAGGCGATTGCTGCATATGACTTGGGCGCAGCGGTATTGATTGACCAAGTCATGCAAGCCCGTAGTCAAGGTTCAGAGCCACCCGCAAGCTTATGGTGGTACATGAGCCAAGCGACTTTGGATCTAGATAATTTGGCACGCTGTGCAGCAGAGCGTTTCTGTACCAATGCACCACCTGCTTCCATGGTCTCAGAAGAATTGGACGCCAACTTGCTGGAGCGTCTTAATAGTGACATCAAGTCATTGAATGTTGCGGTTGAATATAGTGTTGAGAACCCAATGCGCACCGCGAATGCAAAGATTGCAAACATTGCAGTATCACAGCCAATATATGAATCAGATGGCACTACAGTGGCAATGTATCAACCGTTGCTTACAAATACGACATTGCGTGGTGCTGGCACATTCGAAAATGAAAATGAGTTGGCAGGCATGCAGTTGCAACGCAGCTTAGATGACAATGATGAACTTTTCATCACGTTTGACTACGAAGACTTACAAACAGGACAGCTCATCGTGTCGAAGGTCTATCGTGACAATCAAGAAGTGACTGGACTACGTCTAGTTGAAGATTGGAAGCTGAATGAAAACGGTCAGGCAGTCCTGCCACTGACGGTTGGCTCAGGTTACTCATTGCAACCTGGTAACTATCGGGTAGATCTGTATGTTGATGCTTATTTGTATGAAAGTGTGAACTTTGTAATCGCAAATAGCAACATCAATTAGAAATTGTCTGCGGCCTAGATTAGAGGAGTGCCAGAGCACACATTCTTATCCTATAAAAACAAGAGGCTAGCACCACGTGCTAGCCTCTTTATTATTAATTGCCCGATGAAGCCTGAGCGTCAGAAAAAACGATCTATCTAATGAGAGACTGCGTTTCTTGGGAAATGCCCGTTGGTCAGAACTTGGGTTTCAGTTGCAGTTTCAACCTCATAGCGCACTTCAAATGGAACTGCTAATTGGACTTGATGGTTATCTAAGATTTGGGCAATATCCAAATGCACTATATTGAGAGCTAAATCTGTCTTGGCGAAATAATCACCAAGTCCTTGCTGTGGATCTACTTTTGGATCCCAACGGCTGACCCCAATTTTGATGAAAATTTCATAGTGACTGCCCGACAACCCAACAAACACTGGGGAAATCCAGTTGATGAGTTCATGGCTATCGACAATGCTTCGGATGTCAGTTAGTAGCGGCGTAATTTTGTCTAACGCCGTAGTTCGATGCAAATGTAAGGTTGTGTGCTTGTAGTAGTAGGGCGCTTGACTGTAGTTATAGATGGCGGCTTCTGTAAAGAATTTGTTAGGCACTAGTACAGGAACATCCATAATGGTGCGCATTTTGGTGCTTCTAAGCCCAATTTCATCCACATAGCCGTGAATACCGTTGACCTCAACGCGATCTTTGACTTTAAAGGGTTGTTGAATAAACAGCATAGCGCCACCAAAGAAATTCGCGACAGTGTCTTGTGCAGCAAGTGCGAACGCCAGACCACCAATCCCTAAGCCTGCTAGAACTGCGCCTACATCAAATCCAGCGTTATTCAACCCAATAATGATTCCTAACGCCACCACAATAAAGCGGATACCACGGCGAACAATCGGTAAGAGCTGATCGTCTAAGTCAGTTTCACTGCCTTCAACCGCACGCGAAATGTAGGTGACATGTAACGACTCATATAAGTTGAGTAATGTCCAAACCCCTAACCCTGCAATGACAAATACAAAACCGTTGCGCACAACGACTGCAATACCTTCCGGCAATGTCAGTAATGAGATAGATAATCTCATGAGAACGACTGTTAGCAAGACAATGAGAGGTTCTTCTAGTTTGTCGATGAGAACGTCATCAATATCGGTTTCGGTGCGTGCTGTTAATTTCTTAACATATTTTGTCACTGCCCAATACAGCATGCGGCCTACGACGAGTGATGCTAGTACTAACCCAAATGCGACTGCCCAAAGAAGTATGGTGTTTCCATAATATTCTGTTGTAAATACTTCCATTTCTAATACCTTTTCATTAAGTACTTAAATCAAAAACATCGTGTTTATTGCACGATGCCACCAATCTCATAATTGACTGTGGTGGTAATACAAATTGTATTTTCGGGAAGAATACGGCTGTTGCGTCACAACATCGCAACAGAAGGACAAGTATTTAAGAGGCAATCACATTAGTCTTGGTGAAGAAGACTGCAATGACAGCAGAGGGTACTGAAAAGTTGAGAGCACCTATAAAGCTGGGCAATATAGGTGCTCTGTGATGTGAGTTGGGCTAATTACGCAAAAATTGTCCAGAATACGTAAGCGGCATAGAGCGATACTAATATCCAGCCTTCAATTCGAGAGAGCAGGCGTTCTGTGAATAAGAAAATGAACACAATGACAACAGTAGAAAGCAGTAGTAACGTTGATGTCCATAAGTCGCCAGTGCCTACATGTACATCCTGACCGAGAACAACAATGGAAATTAGCCAAGGTACACCAAGCGCGATGAGAACATCAAAGATGTTTGAGCCAATTGCGTTTGCAACAGCCATTTCGCCGCGTCCTTGACGCGCAACCACGACAGATGCAATTAAGTCTGGAATAGAGGTGCCACCGGCCAAGATTGTCAATGCAACGACGACAGGTGGAATGCCAACCCCGTCAGCAAACACAATTGCATATTCCACCAAGAAGTAGCTAATGATCCCAATTAGTGCAATGGAAACGATGAACGCGCGGATGTAACTCTGCTTGGCATCACCCATTAGAACGCCAATGACTTTGGCAATGGCATGCGTCAGCTGTGCAAAAATTCCATTGCTTTTGTCAGCATGCGCTGGTTCAGCGGGTTGCTCGATTTCAGGCGCGTCATTGTCTGAAGACTTCCAGTTGAAAAGAATAACAATGTAGAGTGCATATAGCAGAATAAATCCAGACGCTTCGATTAGTGTGACATTGCCGTCAGAGAACGTCCATAGTAGAAGGCCAATGCTGGCAACATACATAATGACATCACGGACAACAACTTTGAGACTGACTGCTGCTGGACGCACAATTGCAGAAATCCCGGTAATTACGAGGATATTGAAAATGGCTGACCCAACAATGGTGCCAATTCCAAGGTCGCTGTGCTCACCACCGCCAGTAAATAGGGCGAGAAGCGCAATTGCAAGCTCTGGTGCAGAGGAACCCATTGCCATGAGCGATGCCCCTGCCACATCATTTGGGAGTTTTAGTCTTTTCGAAATTTGGTCTAGGCTGACGATGAAAAACTCATCAGTCACAATTGCCAGCATGTAAATGCAGACAACGATGACGAAAAGGCTAAGAAGAATGGTTGACATAGATATTGAATTACTCGCTATTAGCACACGCCTAAATTTCAGCGGTCACGCTAACTATACTATTGAAGCGTCCCTAGATCAGGTAAAAACTTGTTTCAAGTTCGTTACTAGAACGTTGTTTATTTATACAACTAAATGACACTATTTAATCAGACACTGTAAGTGCAATTGTGACACGTCTTTTTTACGATCTCACCCAAATAGAGGCGGGAATTTTTCATCGCGTTCAACCTCCGCCGAATATTGAGCCTTATGTGCATCTTGCAGGTGATATTCCCATCTTGTTGTCGGCATCGCATGCTACCTCACATATGCGTAAAGGTAAGATGAAGTTCGAAGAAGAATATACAGCTGCTTTTGCGGTATATCTCGCGCGAAAGCTAAATTGTCACGCGTTCTATCCTATCTATGCGATGTCAGATGACCCTAATTATGATGCGGATGCCGTCTACAAAGTAGGTCTTGCTAATATCGTACGCGCGCATGATGTAAAAGTTGTGCTGGACTTGCATGGCATGATTAGCCGTCACAAGCTAGGCGTGGCATTAGGCACAATCAATGGCAAGGCGTTCCCGCAACATAAAATCAACTTGTTAGCACCTTTTCAGTCGGTCGGGTTTCACACAGTTGAGCCTACAGCGCGTTTTGACACATTTGATTGGCACAGAGTGGTGCTAAATCATCCGAAGTTTACGGGCGGGGTCAAGCAACAAACAGTAACGCGATTTGTGACTGAACAATTAGGGCGTTGGGCAATTCAAATTGAACTGGCATCTGCTATTCGAATTGTGTACTTAGGGCCAGAGAATAAAAAATGGCCGTTTCACTACTACGGGGACTTAGAAGGGATAGCGACTGCTATTGCAGGCTTAGAAGAATTTATCCTAAGAATAAAAAATGGCCTCTGAAATCTGTGAAGTTTCCAGAGGCCAATGTAGTAATTGTTTACCCAATTTTGTTCAGTGCGTCTTCAAGCAACTGCACTGTGCGATCCACATTGTGGAGCTTGTCTAGTCCAAATAAGCCTAGTCGGAATGTTTTGAAGGTGTCTGGTTCATCACAGGCTAGCGGGACACCGGCTGCAATTTGCATCCCGACTGCCACAAATGCACGCCCAGATTTGATTTCATCATCATCTGTGTAGCTGACCACTACGCCTGGCGCTTGGAACCCTGCCGCAGCAACACTTGGAAATCCTTTGCTTTCTAGTAAGGCGCGTACCTTTGTGCCTAATTCTTCTTGTTCCGCTTTTACTTTGTCAAAACCATAGGCTTCAGTTTCTTTCATAACCTCACGGAAAGATGTGAGCGCATCGGTTGGCATCGTGGCGTGGTAGGCGTGGCCGCCGTTTTCAAAGGCCAACATAATTTGGTGCCACTTCTTCAAGTCACATGCAAAGCTGCTGCTACTCGTGTTTTGCATGACATCGACAGCATTTTGACTCATCATTACCAATGCGCTACATGGCGAGCCTGACCAGCCCTTTTGTGGGGCGCTCACTAAGACATCTACCCCAACTGCTTTCATGTCTACCCAAATTGTGCCGCTGGCAATACAGTCCAACACAAGAATGCCGTCTACAGCGTGTACAGCATCGGCAACCGCTTTGATGTAGTCGTTAGGGAGCATCATGCCCGCTGAAGTTTCAACGTGTGGCATGAAGACAACAGCTGGTTTTTCTTCAGCAATGGTAGCCACAACTTCTGCAATTGGTGCTGGCGCAAACGGCGCCTGATGCGCATCAGTGACCATGGCGGCTTTGAGCACAG
Source organism: Anaerolineales bacterium (assembly GCA_020630225.1). Classification (GTDB taxonomy): domain Bacteria; phylum Chloroflexota; class Anaerolineae; order Anaerolineales; family UBA6668; genus JAHDIM01. The sequence continues at coordinate 5,184 of JAHDBS010000310.1, forward strand.
TGTGAGACGCTGGAATCTTGCCTGCATCGAAGATTTGCGTCCAGCGGTAGCTAAACCAGCCGTTACGAATCACTAAACAATGCTGGTCAGTGGCAAACTGGCGTGCGACTGCTTCCATTCCAAAAGTACCGCTGCCGGGCACAATGGCGACTGCGTCAGCGTTGTAAACGCTTTTGAGCGTACTAGAAATGTCATTCATGACGTCTCGGAATGACATTGACATGTGGTTTAGCGCGCGGTCAGTGTAAACAACAGAATATTCGAGTAGCCCATCAGGGTCGATATTAGGAAGTAGTGCTGGCATAGTAAGGTCTCCAATTACAGGGAATGCGCTTTGTAGTAACAAAAAAGACCGCCACCGATGAGAGTTTTACCATCGAAAGTCGGTCTTATTGTTCTTGCTTTGTAGAGTACGGGCGGTGGGACTCGAACCCACATGGATTTCTCCGACGGATTTTAAGTC
>JAHDBS010000311.1 GCA_020630225.1 Anaerolineales bacterium
GGCAGTGGGCAAATGGCGTTAGTGACGCCGGTCGAAACAGTTTTGACCGTAATTTGGGCCATGTTATTTTTATCTGAACGTTTGCAAGGGCCTGAATGGATTGGCGCAGGATTGATTTTGCTTTCCGCTCTAATGGCTGCTGAGTTTCGTCGAAAAAAGCCTGCCTTGGTGACCTAGAATTTCCCCTAATGTTGTAAGTCTGTTAAAATACGCCGACTTGGCTCAAACTTTTGCGCCACACTTCATTGTCCACACATAGGCAACAATACATGACAACTACTGATCTTTCATCATCAAATAACGGTGAATCACGTCTTGCGCCGGGCACTTCACGCCTAGCAGATTTACCTTGGTGGCTTATTGCTGCTATCGGGCTTGCCATTTACGGTATTTATGTCGTCGCAACACGCGATGATGCTGCAAATGCATTTTGGTTCCTTGTAGGGACAAAGCCAGATGACATTCGAGAGTTAGGTCTTGGTGGGATTGCTTTCAAAGGGATAGCGATTACGCTGACAGTATGTATTACTGCCTACTTCCTTGCCATTTGTATTGGTGTGATTGTTGGCCTTGGTCGCGTTTCAGAAAATAAAGTTTTCTATAACATTGCGACGTTTTATGTCGAAATTGTGCGTGGTATTCCAATGCTGGTGTTGTTGGCCTACATTGCCTTCGCACTACTACCGATGTCAATTTCAGGGTTGAACGCTTTAGGGGAATGGTTACTGGCAAATGCAGGGTTTGGGGAGTGGCTAGCTGGTCTTTCAACCCGTGACGTGCCAGATGTCTGGCGTGGTGTTGTGGGGCTTGGGGTTGGCTATGGCGCGTTTTCGGCAGAAATTGTGCGTGCCGGGATCGAATCTGTTGAGCGTGGTCAATGGGAAGCCGCCCAAGCTGTTGGGATGAGCCGTTTTCAAACATTACGCTTTATTGTGCTGCCGCAAGCACTACGTCGGATGATGCCTGCTTACGGGAACGACTTCGTTGCCATGATCAAAGACTCAGCGTTGGTATCAGTACTTGGTGTGCGTGATATGACGCAGTCAGCACGTTTGCACTCTGCAAGTTCGTTTCAGTTCTTCTTGACTTATACGATGTTGACATTCTTGTACTTGCTGCTAACAATTTCGCTAACGCGTTTTGTACGTTACATTGAGCGAAGAAACTCAAGCGATCCTCGTGCGAAGCAGCACATGTAATTTTGAAACTGTGTAGTGATTTGGCGCGCCAAATCACTACACAGTTTATGAGAATCAAAAAAGCCGTGAGTAGAAATTCTCACGGCTTTTTATTTACTTGTTTGCTGCGATTGACTATGCAGCTAACTCGAAGTCTTCTGCTAAGACATCAATCCATTCAGCAATGCGGTCTTCGCTTTTATCTGGTTCGTTGTCTTCGTCTAGTGCCAAGCCAAGGAACATGCCATCGTCTGAGCCCATAGACTCGTCGAAGTCATAAGGGCCTGCATCGGTGAAGGCAACTAGCTCAGCGCCTTGTTCTTCAAACTTCAGACCAAGCAGACCAATCGCGTCACAGAAATTGTTAGGGTAACCAGATTGATCCCCACAGCCCATCATCGCGACTTTGATGCCTGCCAAGTTGACATCATCAATATCATCGTACTTGTCAGCCCAGTCTGACTGCAATTCACCAACGTTCCATGTTGGGCAGCCGACGATTACTTTCTTATACTCAGTCATCTTGGTTACTGGAACTTTGCGAATATCGTGAAGTTCAGCCAAGCCAGGGAAGCGCGCATCTAAAGCGTCTTTTACACGCTTGACGTTCATTTCAGTGTTGCCCGTTTCCGAGCCGTAAAAAATTCCAATTTTCATAGTCGTTTTTATAGATTGTGATTTGTTTCACACATTTTAACGCAACTTTTCGAACTTCTCAATCGAACAGCGTTGCGAGATAGAAATTTTGAAAATTTGCGTCCAGCAAATGCTTTTACTTGACCATATGCAGGCAAATGTTTGGATAAGTCTATCCACTAACCCTAGTTGCAGCAATCTAAATGCTACTGATTCAACTTACAGTGCACAAAAATTGAAAGATACCCTGACAACCAGCCCTAATTTTGTGATTTTTCCCAGTAAAATAGCGGCATGCAACAGCTTTCTGCGCTTGAACAAACAGTAATTGAACAGCTTGATTTTGACAATCTGCTGCAAATGTTGGACACCCTAGTCCGCGTGCGCAGTGTAGATGGTTCGCCGGAAGAAAATGAGGCGCAGCGCACCGCTGCAAACCTGATGCAATCTATTGGGCTAGAAGTGAATCAATGGCCAGTCGACATGGCTGCTTTAGCTCAGAATCCAGCATATTCGGCTGAAGTTGAACGCGACACAATGGTCGGCACTATCGGTGTGTTTGGTGGAACAAGCGGTAAGACTTTATTGTTGAATGGACATACTGACGTTGTGCCGGTTGGGCGTCCAGATCGTTGGTCTGTTGATCCTTGGCAGCTTACGGTTGATGTCGCTGCTGACAGAGCCTATGGGCGAGGCGCTTGCGATATGAAAGGTGCCATTTGTTGCGCGATAGCAGCGATTAAGGCGATTTCAGATGCAGGCGTTTCTTTAGCGGGTAACGTTATTCTTGAGCCTGTCTTTGGTGAAGAGGATGGCGGCAGTGGCACCTTGGCAGCCATTGAGTATGGGGTTACGGCTGATGCTTGCATTGTGATGGAGCCGACGGAACTTAACATCACGCCCGCGCAAGCCGGATCTTATAACTTTCGCATCAAAATTCCTGGAAAGGCAGCACATGGCGCATTACGGCATGAAGGTGTCGATCCGTTAACAAAATTCCTCAAAATTTATCAAGCGTTACTGGATCTGGAAGCTACACGTAATGCAAATGTTGATCATCCGATGTTTGCTGACTTTGACGTGCCTTATCCAATTTGTGTTGGAAAGGCCTTTGGCGGTAGCTGGCCTTCTACTGTAATGGACGTCTTCACACTGGAAGGGCGCTACGGCATCAAAGTTGGGGAAGATCCGAAAGTCGGACAGGCTGAGCTTGAAGCAATGTTGGCGAACATCACAGAAGACGATGATTGGTTTCGCGAGAATCCGCCAATTTTAGAATGGTGGGGCGGGACCTTTGATCCGGCAGAGATTCCACTTGATGACCCAATTGTGATTGCGACACAGGATTCATTTCGCTCAGTTACAAATGCTGAGGCTGGACTTAGTGGCATTCCAGCCGGTACGGATATGCGCTTGCTTATCAATCAGGGTGGAATTCCCTCGGTCTTATTCGGCCCTGGGGATGTTAGGATTGCACATCAGGATGATGAGTTTGTGCCACTTTCTGAGCTCAAAACATTTGCTGAAATTCTAACGGTCACAATTATGCGTTTCTGCGGCGTCAACACTGCGTAACGTAACTTTGTATGAGCAAGATCAACAATCGCTACGAAATTATTCATAAGCTAGGGCGCGATGAAAATTCATTCGCCACGGTTTATCTTGCTCGCGACACACACCTCAACCGATCGGTCGCCTTAAAGGTTCTGCCCAATTCTATTAAGGAAGGTTCTCCTCAATTTGATCAGTTCCGGACCCATGCGCGTCAAATGGCGGGTCTCACATTAGACGCAGTCTCTAATATTAGTGACTTTGGGTTATGGGAAGCTAAGCCTTACATTGTCGCAACCTATATGCCGCATGGTGCCTTGACTGACAAATTAGCGTCTGCGGCACTTAGTTTTGATGACACCGCACAACTCTTGAGCAGACTTGCTGGCGCGCTAGATTATGCACATGCGCTTGGAATTTCCCATGGAGATCTAAAGCCCAATAACATTCTGTTTACGGCAGAAAATCAAGCAACTTTGGCAGACTTTGGGTTTCTACCAATTTTGAAGACGTTTCACCCAGAGGTGGTGAAGCTAAGCGACTTAGTCGATGAACAATACTGTGCCCCAGAGTTGTTTGATGCAAATCAACAACCGTCTTTACGAAGCGATGTCTACTCACTAGGGTGTGTATTGTGGGCTTGTTTAACAAAGACTGCACCATATTCAGTAGGTAGCTTACGTGGCCTGCGGCGTAAACATCGTAAAAATGCAATTCCGAATATTGAGAAAGTAGCTATAGTTCCAACAGGTCTGAATGCGGTTTTCCAAACTGCCTTGGCAAAAGATCCCGCAGACCGCTTTGCTAGCTTTTCAGATTTTGCTGAGGCTTTTGTTGCATTACGAGAGCCCAGAATCGCCACACCAACTGTTGCGCAGCCAGAGCCTGAGGCAACAGCAGAAGTGGCAACCCGCAACACAACCAAGCTGGCTGCGCCGAAACCTGATCGGGCGGAGTTGCCAGATGAATTACATCCGCTTGAAGAGCATGAAACGCAACAACTGAAAGAGGAGTTGCCAGAAATTGCGTCCGCTGCAGCTATTGCAGCAGAGTCTGAACAGGATGCATTGCCAGCAGAACCTGAAGAGGAAACTTTTCTGGTTGATCGGCTTTGGCGCTGGTTGCAAATCCCCCTTGTAAAAGTTGGCTTACATCTACTATATGCAAGCTTCTTAGTAGGCTTGGGCGTGTTGATTGGGCAGCAGCTAGCGCCTAGCGTTGATCCGAATGCTGTTGCGAGTGGCAATGGGTCTGACCTTACGCAAACAGTTGTTGATGTGAAAGGCCATGAGATGGTTTATGTCCCCCAAGGTGACTTTGTTATGGGCAGCACGATTGGCGATACAGATGAAATGCCAGTGCACACAGTCACCTTAGATCCATATTTCATTGATAAGTTCGAAGTCACAAACGAGCAATTTGCTATTTTTCTAAACGAAGTAGGCAACTTCGAAGAAGATGGCAAAACTTGGGTGGATGAAATTGCGGTTTGGGACGGCCTGAAACGCACCGATGGCGTATGGAGCCGAGAAGATGGCTATATCAATATGCCCATGGTTGGGATGACATGGTATGGCGCGGCTGCCTATTGTGAATGGCGCGGTGGTGATTTGCCTACTGAAGCGCAGTGGGAAAAAGCTGCCCGCGGGGAAACTGCGCCGCTTTATCCTTGGGGCAACACCTATGATGCAACCAAGGCAAACGTTTGCGATACAAACTGTGAACGTAATTGGGCTAATGATGCTATCAATGATGGATACATGCGGGCTGCGCCAATTGGCAGTTTTCCTGAAGGATCTAGTCAATATGGCGTCTTTGATATGGCTGGTAACGTTGCTGAATTGACTGCTGATTGGCAAGATGGATCGTATTACCAGTACTCTCCGCGCCTAAATCCAACGGGACCTCCTAAAGGTAATTTTCGCGTTGTGCGCGGTGGCTCATTCTATTTCAGAATAGAAGAAGTGCGTAGCAGCAATCGGAATGGTTGGTTACCGACCGATCGCACAGACTACATTGGCTTCCGCTGCGTTGTGCCTGCAAACTAAACATGTTTCTTTCTGCTCAGTGTTTCTACACTGAAGTGCTCTATCTAATTAGTGCGTTCAGAAAATTTTCTATAATTTTGAAATTAGCTTAGAGTTACCCAAGTGTCATCCTCGCGAAGGCGGGAATGACACTCTGAGTTGCCGGAAAAACTCCAGAAAACTTTCTGAACGCTGTACTAATTCCTAAAAACAAAATTTATGTCAAAAATAATCGATATTAGTCGGACT
>JAHDBS010000312.1 GCA_020630225.1 Anaerolineales bacterium
GGACAACAGCTACTATTGGGATAGCTGACAAAGTCGGACGCTTGGTAGTGGCATAGTCTAGCCCCAAGTCGCTAACGCTGTTTACAACAACAAGTTACACTATACTTAGCGTAAGACGTTTGAATACTGCATAAAAATTCACACTTTGGAGACTGTCATGCCTTTAGATTTAGCCACAACCGGGGAACTTGTCACCACCACATGGACAATGCTTGCCCCGCTGATTCCTGTTATTGCTAGAAAAGCCGCTGAAACTACTGGCGAAGAAAGCGTAAAGCGCCTGTGGGCTTTCGTTTCGGGGCGCATGCGTCAAGACGCTGCTGCGGAAAGAGCCGTAGAAAAACTGCTAAAGACCCCAGAAAATGCAGACCGTGCGGCTACGTTCCGTACCGCATTAGAAGATCTGATTGAAGATGATGCCAGCTTTGCGGCTGAACTAAAAGCGTTATTAACGGAGATTGGCAGCACCACAACCTTAGAAAACCGCAGCATCAATATTCAAGGAAATGCCAGCAATAACATCATGGTATCTGGAAAAGCAGGTAATATTTCGCAGACAAATAAATAGACAGCCCAACACATTGGGTTACGCTTCAAATGTTATATTTTGACAATTGACGCGCCAACACGCGTTTACGTATTCCGACAGTATTGCCATACCGTGCATGGTTCACCCAACCTGCTACAGAGATGTTTAGGTCTTCAAGCATGATGACACCAGCGTTATATTGCGCGATGTGCGCATCAAATTTGCGCTGATAATTACGGACATTGCGTTGTTTTAATCGACGCGAGTGTCTAAACACTCGCCAACCTAAAAATGAAACGCCTTCAGTAACAGGTTTGGGGTGGCTGCCAACATGCACAGTTAAGCGCAATTGCGCTAACCGTTTTTCACAGGCCATTTTCCAATCCCAAAGCTCTTTTTTGCTATTACTGAATAACACAAAATCATCAACATAACGCACATACCCCTTACAGCGCAACTCGCGTTTCACAAAGTGATCAAAACTATTGAGGTACACATTTGCCCAAAACTGACTGGTCAGATTGCCAATGGGCAAGCCGCGTGGGCGTACTGCCGCCAACAAATCATCACCCAGGAACCATTGCATTTCATACTCCTCATGCAATACCCCTTTTCCACTCGCAATTATTTGGCGACAAAGCGCAATAATCTGCGGGTCAGTTATGGTCTTTTTCAAAGTGCGCAGTAAAATGTCGTGGTCAATGGCGGGGAAGAACTTCTTAACGTCTAGTTGCAATACGTAGTCAAAGCGTCTTGTGAATTGCTGAACTCTATCTAAAGCACGATGTGTACCTTTACCTATCCGGTTGGCGTAACTATCGGCAATAAAGCTACGTTCAAACACAGGCTCAATAAGATTACATAGGGCATGGTGAACAACCCGATCGCGAAATGGCGCAGCAGAAATAAGCCTTCGTTTCGGGTCGTGAATATAGAAACTGTGATAAGCACCCGGCTGATATCCGCCAGCGATCAAGTCGCTTTGTAATGCAAATAAATGGTCTTCAAGAATACGTTCAAACGCCGCAACATTACCTTTACCGCGCTTGCCCTTTGCTGCTTTGCGATACGCAAGTAATAGATTATCCCAAGAGTGAAGTGTTTGAAACAAAACAGAAGTGCCAACCAGACAGGCAATCGCGAGGTCTGGTTGGCTGTTGTTATTTGCCCGGCTTTACCGAAGCAAAGCGCGGCCCAGCAAAACAACCGCCCTTAACTGTTGTGAACAGTGTTGCCGCGCTGCACCAGCCATAGCCAATGCAGAATTCTGGCCTAACTTGCCGCGCAAGCCAAGGTGAGAGCGCGAACCGAAACCCGACATTGTTGTTCCTGTTATCTGGATTGTTGTTGTTGCGATACGCACAACGCACATTGCGATGATTGTTGTTGAAGGCACCGCCACGCAACACCCGCGTATGCTCTATGTTGCTTTGCTGACAACTAGACATGTAAACATGTTTCATTGTTGTTTTTTTAGGCGCTCGCTTTGAGCCAACCGCCTAATAATCTGCCAATTTCATTCAAAAGCTGCGCCACATGCTGATATTGGCCCTTGCTAAGCCAACGTAAACGTACAGCTAGTCTTATATAAATACGCACCCGCGCTAGAGCTTCATCTGCCGCACGCAAACAAGCTACACGATGCCTACCAACGCGTAAATTGGCTTCTTCTAAACGTTCATTAAGATCAAATGCTGCTGTTAACAGTCTTTGTGTATATGTATGCCGATATTGTTTTGGGAAATGATTGCTCACAGGCATTAGCCACGCCAACAATTCAAATGTGCGGGTAAAAATTACCATTTCGTCTTGTGCCATGCTAATTACATTGCAAGACTATGACCAAAATTTGATGTCTTTAACCAAAACTGGGGGCCCCCCCCCACAAAAAGTAAATGACACACCGGGGCTCTGCCCCCAGACCCCCAATCAACTCACCTTCTCTCTCTGTGCAACCCTTAGTAAAATGCTTCACACATAGGGCACCTAACAGAGGCCAGAGGCGCTACCGCGCTGGGGAGAGCGCGAACCGAAACCCGACAAAGCGGTCCCGTCATCTGGAGGGTGGTTGGGGCGAGACGCACAACGCACAAAGCGATGATCGTAGTTGAAGGCACCGCCACGCAACACCCGATTGGAATCAGCTTTGTCAAGAGCAGGATCATAGGTCTCATAACTAGTTTGCCAACTGGTTTGTGTCCATTCCCAGACATTCCCAACCATGTCACGCACGTCCCAAGGCAGATCAGTTGCGATAAACACTCCCACAACCGATCTCCCACCAATCCCGCTCTCGCCATAATTCAAACGGTCTTTATCAATTTTGTTGCCCCATGGAAAAATGCGCGCGTCTTGCATGCCACGCGCTGCTTTTTCCCATTGCGATTCGGTTGGCAGGGTTATTTGCCAACCGCTGCTAAGTTTTTCCCGCAGCCATGGTGACACGTCTGTTTGCGTTGGTAGCCAAGTATTTAGCCACTGACAATAGGCATTGGCCTCATGCCAATCAATATACACAACTGGCGCACTATTACTGCCTTGTAGGCTCCTTTCACGCTTAGGTTGGCTATTGCAATGCGCATGGTAGGCCTGCCACTGGCGAACTGTGACCGGATATTTTGCCAAATAATAAGTATCTACATAACGATTGTGCTGTGGCATTTCATCATCCCACGCAGCCGCGTCATCCGCTTTATTACTGCCCATTTTGAATGTACCAGCCGGAATTTCTACAAGCCCAAGTTGCGGTCCAGTTGGCAAGTAAGCCAGATTTGGGTTGAAACGCGGGTCGCCCAAGGCAGATAAAACTGTCCCTACCTGCGCACGGAGGGTTGCCGGAGCTTTGAGGGTTTTGTTTTCGAAGCTGTAAATCAATTCATCAGCAACTCTGCTATGCGCGTCAGCCGCAGTATGCTCAAGCTCTAATAGCGCTGTCCCCGCCAACTCCAGTTTGCGTAAATTACGGGGTTCACCGGTTGGTGTTGCAATGAGCCAGTCTAAGTAACGCTTCGCGGTTGGCGTGTGGTCGGCCTTAGAAAAGCCATACGTCAGCAACACCACCTCTCGCCACCAAGCATCGCTAACATGGGCTTCTATCAGGTTGAAATCACGATCTTTTGCTATTTTTCGGGCAGTTAAGAATTCTTGAAATGTTAGGTGGAGAAACATCAATAAACCGCCGCGTTCTTGAAATAAACCGCCGCGTTCTTTTGTCGCAATAATAAACGCGTCAATATTTTCGGTCGTTGGTTTTGGTTCAACATCTAAAGACCGGCAAATTTCGCGCAAGCGGTCTTCTGAAATTGACGCAGAATTTTCCCCGCCAGTATGCATGGTATACGCAATTGCAGACAGCCATTCGCGTTGCTTCTCCCAATCCCAGTCAGTTCCCCAAGCCTCGACGTCAGCACGAGCGTCATCATAATCATGCAACGACTGCAAGATAACCTCCACACAGGCCTCATAAAGCTTGGCACGGTCTTTAGGCAAAGTTGCTTTGCCCCAGACCACGCTAATCACCATCGTGACCATCAATGGTGAACTGATCAGTGGGCGCTGCGGATGCTGCGCATTAATACGTGCAATACCGTCCAATAATGCTGATTGGCTCAATTTCAGCTTGAGACGGTTGTACCAATTGGCAACAAGCGCTTCAATCTGCTGTGTTTCAAGTGGCCGCACATCCAAGCGCAAGAATTTATCACTAAAAATTGCCCGCCCCACGTACCCAGCTTCGCGTGCGGTCACAATCACCTTATTGTTGGGGTACTGCACTTTTGTCAGACGTTCGACTTGCTTCTTAACGTCTGCCCGAGACCGACGATCGACAACTTCATCTAAGCCATCTAAGAGCAGCAGACAGCCACCGCCCTTGAGCAATCGTTTTAAAAATGTAGCGCTCGCAGAGCCGATATCATTTTGGCGTTCTAACCACCATGTAATGAAGTCAAAAATGCTCTTGCCGCCGTGCGGTACACGTAGCCCGGCATCACAAGCTTGAACATACACGCGGTAATTGCGCAGCGGAATGACAATCGGAATGGGCGGTGCGGACAGATCGTCTAACTGCAATTCGGGTGTAGGTAATACCCTGCCTAAGTTGGCTTGCGCTAGCGTATAAGCCAACCAATGCAGCAATGTGGTTTTGCCACTTCCTGCACCGCCAATAATTGCTAGTTTATCTTGTTGGGTTAACAGTTCTTCAAGCGCAACCGTTTGGTTACGCTGATGTTTTTGGATGTCGACTTCCTTAATCGCGGCTTTATCTAAGGCAAACGGATCATCCGCATCACTAATCTTTGCGTGAAGTTTGCGTTCATCTAAAGGCTGAAATCTTTGCAGCGTAGGAGGAATAAAAATTTCGCCCAATTTCTCCTCAGGATTCCCGCCCGTATTGGCCATACTCTTTACTGTTAATAAGCCGATATCCACATACTCACGGCTTACAAGTTCTAAGTACTCTTGCAACATCTTACTAAACGCATCTTTTGTAAGCGTGGCACCCTCAGTATTTATGAAGACTTGATAAAGCGCCTCAATACGCCCGGTGTTTAGAACATTGCGTTCGGCGTTACCGCCTACATTGATAGAAGAGTCTTGTGAGGCAGGAAGATTCTGCAAGCACCATTCATAGTCAGCTTGCGTAATTTCGCCGCTGTCTAAGAGCTTTTTTGCTTCAGCTTGTGTTTTGGGGATCTGCATGCGTGGTGCCCTCTAATCCTAAGTGGGGGAAACGCGCTGAAGCACGTTCATTGCAAAGCTGAACGCACTTCAGCGTATTTTTTCTACCCCGAACTCCACCCAATATCATCAAAGTTAGGTCGGCGCTTCTCTAAGAACGCGTTCCGTCCTTCCACAGCCTCATCCGTCCCATACGCCAAGCGCGTCGCTTCACCAGCAAACACTTGTTGTCCAACTAGACCATCATCAAGCAGATTCAAAGCAAACTTACTCATTTTGATCGCCGTTGGAGACTTGGCTAGAATTTCTTGCGCCCATTGGTAAGCCGTGTCTTCCAATTCAGCGTGCGGGATCACCGCGTTGATGGCGCCCATGTCAAAGGCTTCTTGGG
>JAHDBS010000313.1 GCA_020630225.1 Anaerolineales bacterium
TGGTCTTGCCGATGCTGATACATAATGCCAACACTATTGTGAATGGCACCTTGTTCGCGAATGTCGTTTGCTTGCAAGGCATGTTCAAGCGCTTGGCTGAACAGGTCTAGGGCTTCAGAATATTCCCCCAAATATTTGATGCAGCTTGCCATGCGACGACGCGTATTTGCCGCCGTCTTATGCTGATTCATCGCATCATAATATTCGTATGCGCGTGCGCCGTAACGAAACGCCAAGCTGTAATTGGCCAGATCAAAATGGGCGGAAGCCAATGTGTCACAGCTGTCTGCGACGCCTTTAGCATAAGGAGGGAATTCACTACCACCGCTTTCCGCGAGGGCTAGTGCTTGTTGCGCGAGCGTTTCCGCTTTTTCAACATCGTAAGTAATGAGATTAAATGCCTCTTCGGTCATTGCATCAATACGTTGATGCAGCGCCAGTTCGTCTGCGGCATATTCAAGCGGTTCGGGATCTGCGTATGTTGACATAAGTGCCTATAAAAATTGCATTTACAACGTATAAACCATGCAGGACCCCACCGAGCTAGAACACAATGTGTTTGAGCAGCGGCTTTTCAATTCCTACTTGCGCTACTAAATGCATTAGCGAATAAATTCACAAGCAATTATAGGAGCTATTAAGTTTGTATTTCTTTTGAAAACGGTAGTAATTGGTAATAAATTACTAACAACTTAGGCGGGTGTTAGCCTAAAACTTTTAGTTTTTGAGGAAGTCGCGCAGGATGGTGTTGAACAAGTCTGGCTCATCCAACATGGGGAAGTGCTTTGAACGACTCAACATCTCAATAGTGGCGGTTGGAAGTTGTTTCTGGAGCAACTGCGCCTGTCCGGGGTCAACAACATTGTCATAAATGCCGTAAATCCCGAGCGTTGGCACGCTAATCTCGTTCATGCGTGCCCGCAGGTCGGTTTCGCGCAAGGTAGCAATGCTAGTCAGAAACGACTCAAGCGATGTTCTTGAAAGGTCATTGACTTGCATCCGGTACCAACTTGGCACCCGTTCATGATCCAATGGCCCCTTCCGGCGCAGCACAATTTTGATCAAAATCGGTGCATACCAAGCGACAACCGCAGAAGGGCGATAGCTCACCAAACGCAAAGAGAATGCTAACGAACTGCCCTCGATGGGAGACCCGACAATCACAACTTTCTTGACTAACTCTGGGTAATCCATTGCTGTCATCAGCGCAACGGTGCCCCCCATACTGTGCCCAATGATGGGCGCACCGGGAATTCCTAACTGGATCATAAACTGACCCACCATGCTAACAAAGTCTTTAACGGAGTAAGTGGAGGCGGTCGGCATGGTTTCGCCGAAGCCCCAGAAGTCAAGCGCATAAGTGCAAAAGTGTTCGCCAAGCGCTTTCATGGTGTTACGCCATAAATGCCATGAGCCTAACCAGCCGTGCAGCAATACCACAGGGGGTCCTTCTCCAAATTTTTCATAGTGGACAAGGCCCTGCTCAGTTACAACGTAGCTCATTTTTACAGCGGGGGTTGGCCTAACGGCCTAGAGGAGTGTTAGAGATGCTGACTACTCTTCAATAAGAGCCTCAGATTCTAGCTCCTCCAGAATAGAAAACAACAGCTCCAGCAACACCGTCTTGACGCTTTCACGATCAGTACCGGTACAGGGAAGCAGTTTTACATCATTATCTAGGCGGAGTGCGATGCGTAAATCTTCGATGCTCCAAGCATCTGGAAGATCTTGTTTGTTTGCAGCAATGACGAACGGGGTAGTTGCGTATTGACGGAAGGTATTCATAATGTTGACTGCTTCTCGGAACGTTTCCGGACGCGTACTGTCAACCATGACGATGAATCCCAACATCCCTTCGGACAGGATCTCCCACATGAAATCAAAGCGCTTCTGTCCGGGTGTCCCGAACAAATACAGCACTAGATCATCATCTACTGTGATCCGACCAAAGTCCATTGCGACCGTCGTACTGTTTTTGATGGACTGCTCCTCTATGGAAGCGGTCGCCTTTTCAGTACTGACAACGTCAATTTCACTTATGGTGCCGATGAATTGTGTTTTGCCAGCCGCATATGGGCCTGCAACCACCATCTTTACCGTTTGCATGTGATTACTTTTCCAACCTACACCATTGATCAATGGTAAATATCAGCGTGAAACTCCGCAAAGCTTCAGCAGTGCACAACAAAAACTGCCAATAAAATTGAAATAAATATACTTAGACTGTCGTGCGTCTGCGAAACGTTCTTTTTATAAGGAACGAATCCGGTTGATCAGTCGATTGACCAACGAACGTCGCTCTGCCGCCGCTTTTGGCGTCATTGGACGTTGCTCTACTACTTTTGGCTTCTGGACTGGTTCTATGACATCGACCAAACCGGCTTGCATGAGTCCGTAGACAATGCGCCGAATTTTGGTTTCATCCATATTATTAGCGCGTGCTATTTGACCAATCGTATTTTTAGGATTGATAAATGACACAACGCGCCATTCGTCCACACTGAGGTTGGCGTTGCGGAGACGTGGGTCTGGGCGGTCAGTAAATTTGAGCGCCATATCCAGGTTAGGCAGTTCATGTTGCAACTGCTCGAGTTCACGGGCGCGCCGTGAGCCCTCCATAATCACTCCGTCCAAGTCAATTGGAACGAGAATGTGCTTGTTCTCTGGCAATTTATTTGCTTCGAACCGGAACATTCCGTCAACCCAAGCGAACAGCTTGTAAATTACATCAAGTGTGGCTTGTTTGACACTCTGAATAATGTCATGCTGGGTAACGTACCCGGCATTGATGAGAAGGAGACCTAACTCTTTGTCAGCAATCGTGCCAGAGCGGGCGCGTAGGGCAGCTGCCTGCTTCCCACTGATCTTGCCACTCTTGTGCAGCATGTCGGCCAGTGTATGGTCTTCTGACGCTAAAGTAGCACGAATTAGCTTTCCTTCACGGAAGGCCATTTGCGCTGTGTCAGAACCACCTTGAATGGTCAGCGTACCCGTCTTACGGGCTAAGTTGATGAGATTTAGCAACTGAGTTGTACTAAAATCTCGTAGGTTTCCTTTGAGTGCCATTGGTTTCCAAGACCTAGTATCGTGGACGTTTTGATTATACCCCGAATCGACCTGCGGCCAAAATTTAACGACTTTGCGAGTGAGGGTAACGGGCTGCATCATAAGTTGAAAAACAGGTGCGATGATGCAACGTCTATAAGCATCATCGAATTAACATAGAAATATGGCAAGAGTACCGATGTACAATATTCATAGAATGTGCAGGATTCGTACCGCTCACAAACGGGTTTTTATCTATCTAATAATGTTGTCTGGTTTGATTGTGGCTTGTACTGGCCAATCGCCAGAAGAAGTGGTGATTGAGATTCCGTCACCAGAGCCTTCGGCGACAGCACTACAATCGATCTTGGAGAATACAGATACCATTGTTCAAGCTGTAGATATTCCAACCAATACAAGCCCCCCTGTGTTGACGTCCACGCCAACCAACGTGCCAGAAGCTGTGATTACACGCGTCACCACAGACGTTCCAACTGGGGTTCCAAAAGACTTACTTACCAACTTTCCTGTTGTAACCGAAACGAACACACCAGATGTTCAAATTGCGATTGCAACAGCGACTGAATTACCAACACTGACGGTTACATCAGCGCCTACCAATACAAATACGCCTGCCCCTACAAATGTAGCATTTGCCTTACCTGACCCTTTGCCTTTTCAGGTTGGGCCAAGTAACTATCCGGCTGAGGTCAACCCATTAACCGGCTTACCTGTTGCCGATGCAAGCGTTCTGACCCGTCGCCCAATTGCGATCAAGGTCTCAAACGCGCCTGACTGCGTACGCCCCCAAGAAGGGTTGTCACGCGCAGACATTGTGTATGAACATTACGCTGAAGGTGGCACCACACGTTACACCGCAGTGTTTTATGGTGACGTTCCAGCCCGCGTCGGTTCGGTGCGATCTGCCCGCCTAATTGACATGGAAATTCCAGCCATGCATGGCGCAATATTCGCCTATTCTGGCGCCGCTGAACCCGTCAAGATCATGCTTGAAGAGTCAGACTTTGGCGACCGTGTCATTGCGAACGTGCCGGGGCACCCTGCGTTTTACCGCAAGAGCCTCAACGAAGTTGCCTGTGGGCGAGCAGAACATACCCTATTCACCGACCCGGTCTCACTGCGCAATTTCGCAGCAAGTACAGGCATTAACGACACGCGCCCCAATATTTCGGGACTGATCTTCAATCCTGAAGTCCCAACCGGTGGGCAACAGCTCGACTCGCTCGTAATCCGCTATCTAGGGGTTACTAATGAGTGGCGCTACAGCAGCACGCTCGATCAGTACACGCGGTACTCAAACGGCTCCCAAAACACGGATTTGTACTACAACGTCCCGATTCTGGCCGACAATGTGGTCGTGCTATACGCCAACCACGTGACCACGCTCATTCTGGAAGATCGCGTCGGCTATAACGCAGCGACTGGCACTGGCGGCAACTACTCCATTGAAGCCCAAATTTGGGGTAATGGCCCACTGATGTTTATGCGCAATGGTCAGGTATACACCGGCACTTGGTTCCGCTCTGAACGCGATCAAGGCATTGTGCTTACAGACAACAATGGCAACATCCTCGGTCAGAAACCGGGCCGCACGTGGTACCAAGTTGTGCCATTAGACACGCCACTAACGCAGACGTCTGCCACTGCATGGTCCATTAAGCCAGAGCGTCCACCTGCACAGCCGGAGCGATAACATCTAAATCACCTTGGCCCTCTCATTCAGAGTGTCCTAGCACGACAAAAGACTTCGATTGAAGACTCCAAAGACATTATTCGCACCTTCGTCGTGTCATGGAGAGCACGAACGAATTATTCTTTGATAGCCAAAATGATTGCGTACGAACCATCTGGACTATGTGCGCCCCAGATCTCCCACCATCTGAGCTTTATACCCATAAAGTCCTTGAACGCAACGAGTAGATCCCTCGCACACATTGCCTGCTTCAGTATGAGATACTTTCGAACGTGCTCGTGATGACACGACTTTGTTTTCATCCCAACCAAAGGCAATTAGATACGCTCTCTTCATGGACAAACTCGAAAAGCTCAAGCGGCCACATAAACTTGCGCAGCCCAGCAACGTCAAATTAGATACCAGCAACGGACTGACGCTTGTGCGCCGCTGGCAGCGCACCAACAGCGCATGGGGAATTTTTGGAGTCGCATTCTTGCCACTCGGTTGGATGCTATTCCAACGCAACTTACCCAATCCTGACGCCCTAGACTTTCTTGTCTTAGTCTCTATTGTCATCATTGGATTGCTGATGACCTATGCGGGGCTGGCACAGCTAATCAATTCCACGACCGTGTCTTTGGACGCAGAGGCACTTCACATCAAGCATGGGCCATTGCCAGTCAAAGCAACAGTCAAGGTGCCGCGTGACAAGCTGAAACAGATCTACACGCAAAAACGCGTGCGGCAATTAGGGCGCCGTAAACAGGTTAGCTTTGAATTGTTATTGGAAGAACACAACGCTGAACCGCTCACCTTGATGGCCGACGAAACCAGCCGTGACGATTT
>JAHDBS010000314.1 GCA_020630225.1 Anaerolineales bacterium
CAGCTTCAGCAACGGTAGCTGCCCAGAAGTGTTCTGGGAAGATTGGTGCTTGTGACACACCATATTGCCATTCAGCCAAACCTGGAACAGCAGTGAAGTAGTACTTCACGGTGTAGTCATCAACAGCTTCTACGCGATCCAATACGGTCGCAGCTGCAATACTTGGCCAGTTACCGGTTAGGTTCATTTCCAACGCGGTATTCAAGGTGAAAGCAACATCGTCTGCGGTAATCGCTTCGCCGTCTGACCAGGTTGCGCCTTCAACCATAGCAATGGTATGGGTGAAGAATTCGCCTTCTTCAACTGGAGCGTCGGTCAGGCCAGTTGCCAAACCAGGAACCCAGTCAAATGTTTGTGGTGCCAAACCGTACATGGTTGGATAGGTACCAAGCAAGACATAGCTGGTCCATACGGTGTTGTCTGGACCGAAGTATGCCCAACCGTTCAGCGTAAGTGGATCTTCAAAGATACCAACGCGGAAGGTGTCACAACATTCGCCACCAGCGCCACCAGATTCAGCAGCAGCAGCGGCAGCAGCGGCAGCTTCTTCAGCAGCAGCAGCAGCAGCAGCTTCAGCTTCAGCAATTGCAGCTTCAGCAGCAGCTTGTGCTTCAGCAGCAGCTTCTTCGCCAGCAGCAGCGGCTTCGGCAGCAGCAGCTTGCGCGGCTTCTAGTTCAGCTTGGGCTGCTTCCAAAGCAGCTTGCGCTTCTTCTGCAGCGGCTTGCGCTGCAACTTCTGCTTCGCTAGGACCACTTGGGCCACAAGCAGCAACGACCAGTGCGAGAGCTGCTAGCATCAGCATTGTGATGAGTTTTTTGTTTTTGAACATGTAGATCTCCTCCAAAATGGATTTTGACTAAAAACACCTGTCGCGACAAGACACATGACAGTTGTTTACACAAGATTATGGGCAGGTGATACCTGCAAAATGCACGTTACGCTAAAACAAAAGAAGACATCCTGATTAAACAGCATGCCTTGTTAGGTTTATCCGCGTCTAGAAACCAACACGGGTTTCAAAAAATTTACTTTTGGTGTGACAGATTCACAAACGTGCATATATGGTGACTATCAGTAATACCTTCTTGGTAAATGTTTGGGGTGTGGCTCAGAACAATTACCAATGTGATAACAAACTGCTTACCGTCGTATAACAGACGGTAAATATACCGTAGATTTACGAAAAGCCCAAGCTTTTAAACTGAATCACGGTCAGTACATGGTGCCCATTGTACAAAGAGAACTTGCAGATTGCTACAGTAGCCAACTACATTCTCATGAAAACAGTACGAATTCCGCAATATTTACTCAGCAATATCCCAATTTTCAATATTCCAAAGTGGCGAAGGATGCGTAGCATCCAAATCATAATTGAGTAACTTAGGATTTGAAATTGCAATCCGCTGGCGGAAGAATAGAGGTAGTGAAGGCAAGTCTTGCGAGAATTGTCTTTGCACAATCTTCGCCTGTCGCTCACGTTCGTCGGCCGTCGTAGCACTATCCATTGCTGCACAAGCCGCATCAAAAGCCTCATTGCTGTAACCACTCGCATTTGAGCCGGCAAGATAGTCCGTGGTTGCAATTTCTGAAGTTGTATACAGCGAACAACGCGGCTCACCCGGCAGTAACCAACCATAATGTCCTAAGTCAAACTGACGGCCAAATAAAATGGAGTCTGGCCAATCTGAGTACATCCCTATGGCTGTGTGCGTGCTAATTTCAGTGAATACACCACACTCAGCAAGATCTTCTACAACTAAGTTAGCGACTGTTTCACGCAACTGTCCTGTATAGCTTTCTGGAAGATTTATGTTGTAACGCAACGACAGCAAATTGCCATTTCGGAATCGCACGCCATTGTTATTGATGCCATCCCAACCAATTTCATCTAACAGCCGATTGCCTTTTGCAGGGTCATAGTCGTAAGTTGTAATTGCTGTCTCTGCATATTCAGGATGCGTGCTTGGCATGAAGATGTTGGCAACCTCGCCTTGCCCCCATTGCACCGCATCAATAAGCGATTCACGATCAATGCAATGAGCGAGCGCCTGGCGTAGTTCTGGCTCTGTGAAAACGTCTCGTCCGGCAGCGCTCCGATAATAAAGCCCTGGTAACGCTCCAAAGTCGATTGCTTCATATAAAGGACCTGTTACATATTGCAGTTGCATTGCACCCGCATCAGCAGCAGCAACGATGGTGTCCATCTCTGTTTCCCAGGCGTTCCAAGCATCTCTTACAGAAACGTCACAAGTACCAGAAATTACACGCTGAGCTGCCTGCTGGGCATCCTCGACGAATTCAACTTTGACTTCTGTCAAATGCGGCAGTCCTTCTGCAGCCCGATAGTAATGAGGGTTCGGCGTAAATTTGATATAGCGCCCAGGTTGCCATTCCGCTATCTGAAATGCCCCCCAGCCAAGTGGTGCTAGATTTACAGCCGAGTCTTCTTGCAACTCTTCTGCGCTTAGCTCGCCATAGACATGGACAGGCAAAGGTTCATGGAAACCTCGTTGATAGTCTGTATTGAAAAATCCAGCTGCACCACGCCATTGTGTTGTTTGCGCATCCACAGCACGATAGTCAACCGTTCTATTAATCACAAACCGATTGAGGTATGGCGCAGTTTCTTCCGCAAGGATTTCGTATCCTAAGACGGAGTCTGCGGCTGTGAGCGGCGTACCGTCCGACCACGTTACATCTGGCAGTAATTGATAATCAACTACCATTTGAATAGTCTCTACGGTCTCACCGTCAATTGCTTCCGCAATCTCAAGGTCTGGCGTCCAATATGTCACCCCAGCTTCGAGGAAGACTAGCTCGTCTTCTGTTGTCACAATGGGCTGTCCCGGCACAACACGGACTGTTTCAAAACGCGCCGAGCCATCTTCTAAAGACGGTAAAGCAGTAAGAATAACAGGCTGCAGCCCAAAGGCTTTGGTTTCATATGGACCATCACGCAGCAGTTCTTGAATATGCCCCCAACCTTGCGCCGCTTGCGAATAGATATAAAGCGACTCTGGCTCGTTTTGAACACACAATGTAAGCGGTTTAGGAACAGGCGTCGGTGTTGGCGCTGGTGTTACCGTTGCAGGCACCTCGGTTGGAACGGGCGTCTCTGTTGCCGCCTCAACTGTTACTGTTTCAACAACTTCAGCTGTTGGAATATTAACAACATCAGCAACCGCTGTTGGTGGCTGGACAGGCTGCCCCGGAGAGCATGCGACAGCAAAGCTACTTAAAGCGGCTAGCGCAAGAATAAAACGGGGTTGCAATAAATCTGGGACTCTTAGCTTCATTGGGCAAAAATTTTATCACCAGCTAACGCACTGCAACATCATATTCATTACATACTCAAGCTCTTTTTCATATTGCGCTTTGTCTAAAACAAAAAAGCTAAGGCAATGCCTTAGCTCTTCTAGAAATTAAGTAGTGGTTATGTTCTTACGGACGGGCACCTAAGGTGACAGGCAAGTCAACTTCGCCACCGTCGCGCAGTACCCTTAGCATTACCGTCTGTCCTACATCAGCATTGTTTACAAGATAGCTAATGAGCTCGGAGAAATCTTTGATTTCTAAACCATCAATGGCAATGATAAAGTCACCGCCGCGCCCAAGCCCTTGAATACCGCTAGGTTCAGTGCCCGCTCGAATGCCAGCTACATCTGATGGACTCCCAGGCACAACCGCAACGACATACACACCGCGCCGATTAGGTAACCCGAGCGCTTCCATTTCAGGCAATGTCATATCACTAGAACTGCGACTGCTAATGCCAAGGTAAGAGTATTGGAACGTCCCATTGGTAATGAGACTTGGCACAATGCGGCGCACGGTATTCGCTGAGATCGAAAACCCAATCCCTGAATTGACACCGGTTTCGCTCACAATTGCTTTGTTGACACCCACAACTTCGCCATTCAAGTTGATCAGCGGCCCACCTGAATTACCGGGATTAATTGCCGCATCTGTCTGAATAATATCTGGAGCTGAGAAACGTCCACCTTCTGGAGAGACCCGCCCCGACAGCGTACGGCCAAGCCCGCTAACAATGCCCGTAGTCATAGTGCCTGCTAACCCAAATGGATTCCCAATAGCCACAACCCGTTCACCAACTTGAATCTGATCCGAGTTCGCAAGCGGCAGCGCTTGAGTACCTGCCGGGTACGTATTGACTTGGATGACTGCTAAATCTGCGGTCTCGTCAGCGCCAAGAAATTGAGCAGGCTGTTTAGTGCCATCGGAAAATGTCACTTCAATGTAGTCTGCCCCATTTACAACATGCTGATTTGTCACAATGCGACCCTCAGCATCGTAGAGCCAGCCAGTCCCTTGGCCTTCGCCTTGGCTATTCGAAAATACATAAATGGAGACTACTGATGGATTTACACGATTGTAGAGATCAACGAAGACATTACTCGCTAGCGGGTCTGGTTGCGCTTGCTGAACAACCTCGGCCTGAACTGCTGTTGGCTCAATTGCAACTTCTGACTCAATGAGAGGTTCTTCTGGAACTGCGTCTGCGATGGTAATTGGGGTTGGTTCTGCAATTGCTTCTACCGCAACTTCAGCAACAGCATTATCTTGCACAGTTGCCGCTGTTGGCTCAATTATTTCAACATCTGGCTCTGGAAGAGGTTGTGTAGGCAGGATATTCGCCTGCTCTGTAAATTCAATTGGCTGATTGCGCGCAGCTACAGTTCCCGCAACGCGTGTTTCAATTTCAGTTACTTGTGTCGCAACGGCCCCACACGCAAGTGAGGCGACCGCCAAAGCCATAATGGCGACTAGTGGCATAAGCGAATTTCGGGTCAATCGTTTCATGTATCAGAAGTCTTGAATGTTGAATAAATATAGTCATGCAGCAAAGGTTTCAAATATCCAGCCACTCAGTTTTTGCGGCCGAATTTTTCCTCTGCAGAATTGTCACTACTAACTTTATGCAGTGCACTGTGCATAAAGTTAGCACTGCAAACTAAGTTTCGAATGAGTAGGGTGTGGGAACGCTATGAAAACAAACACCCTCGTGCATGTCGCAACGAGGGTGTCAAAACCAATATCGGTTGTTATTTCAAAGTACTGGCAAATTTATTTCCGCAATTCGGCTAATTGTTCAAAGAGCTCAATCTCCGCGCTAGAGAGGTCTTCTGGCAGTTCTACATTGAGAGTCGCATACAAATCGCCGAATTCATCTTTTTTACGCAGTTTTGGCAAACCTTTGCCTCGTAAGCGCATCTTACGACCATTCTTGGTTGCTGCCGGTATGCGCAAGTTAACATCCCCAGTCAGGGTTGGTACTTTAATTTCACCTCCCAAGATAGCAGTATACAGATCGACAGGCACCTCTACATAAAGGTGTTCTTCTTTTCGTTCAAAGGTTGGGTGTTGTTTTACAGTAACCTTGAGAAATAGATCACCAGCCTCAGCATTAATGCCCGGCTGCCCTTCACCTTTTACACGCACCTTCGTGCCTGTTTTTGCACCCTGAGGAATTTTTACAGTAATCTGACGGCCATTCTTTTGGAGCTTACGCGCACTGCCACTCAGCACTTCTTCAAGCGTGATCTCGACGTCCTGTGTAATGTCTT
>JAHDBS010000315.1 GCA_020630225.1 Anaerolineales bacterium
AATCGCACTGATTGGGCAATTGCGCGCGTTGAAGCCAGCGTTAGGCTTGCATCTTGTGGAAGCGGCATGGCCGTATGAAGCAAGCATTGAGCGCAGCCGCATGTTGACGCAAATGATCAATGAGCTGTCTATGCAAGATGAGCCATTTTTAGAGCGTGCTCTTAACGTGCGTGACAAAACGCCGCGCATCAAGCTGTATGAGTTGTTGTCCCGCTTACCCGAGTCGCGCTACGCTACCCGTGCAACCCGACTGCTTGATGGTGCGCTCAGCTCATCGCTATTAGCAACGCCTGCGTTGCGCATTCACTGGCCTGCTCTTGAAACCCCAATGGCCCATCGCGATGGCTTCGCTGTTGGAAATGCCAAAAACCTTAGCCAAGCGCGGGCTCGGCACTTGTTGCGCCTAATTGCGGCAACACCGCTTGTATTTTGGGAGCAAAAATACAAACGCAGCCCGCAAGACATACTGACCTTACTTACGGACAGCACTTGGCCGCGAACGCTACGCAATGGTCTCGCTAAAGCCGCTTTGTATCAGCACAACGCAGCCTGGGCGACTGTCTTATTGCGGCAAACGACTATTGATAACAACACGCTCGGGCTCATCAATGTATTGTCACCCGCAGAGGCAGAAGCAATTATTCGCGAGAAGTTACCCACTGCCACCACGCACATGATTACTGACAAGCAGCCGGGCATTATGCTGCTCCGGCGTTACACAGGCCCATGGTCGCCGACATTAGTCAAGACATTTTTAGCCGCTCTAACAGCGCTAATTACGAGCGAAGTTGATGCTACCCGCCGGGCAAACGAAACGGTTGGGCGCGACTTGCTCAAAAAAGCCGTGCAGCAATGCAATCCAGAATTGGCACCTTTGTTTTCTGCCGCGTTAGCGCCACTCAATCAGCAACAGTCTGACTGGCAAATGAGCCTAAGTACCGCCCTGCGCACCATCCACTTTCGCCGCGACATGCTGCGATCACTTTCTGACTAGACTTTATGACCACAATCATTCGCCCTCATGCTGAGGATCAATATGCTGCGGAACTTGCGGCGCTTCAACAACATGACACCCGTAAACGACCAGAAAATTGGTCGCTGTCACCTTGGGCTGTTGCGACCTATCTTTTAGGCGGCGAGCTGGTCGATGGCACGCGCATTACGCCGAAGTACATTGGCAATCCACGCTTAATCGAAATTGCAATTGCAACGCTCACTACTGATCGTGCGCTGTTGCTCATGGGAATTCCTGGCACTGGAAAGACGTGGGTCTCAGAACACTTAGCGGCTGCCATTTCTGGCAACAGTAAATTACTCGTCCAGGGCACAGCAGGCACGGCTGAAGAAGCCATTCGCTATGGGTGGAACTATGCCAGCCTAATTGCATCTGGCCCGTCACCTGAAGCGCTGGTTGCTAGCCCAATTATGAACGCAATGGAGCAAGGCAAGGTTGCGCGGGTTGAAGAACTCACGCGCATCCCGGCGGATGTACAAGATGCGCTGATTACGATCTTGTCTGAAAAGACATTGCCGGTTGCTGAACTTGGCTATGAAATTCAAGCGGTTCGCGGATTCAACGTCATTGCGACTGCCAATGACCGCGACCGTGGCGTGAATGATCTCTCTAGCGCGTTGAAGCGGCGTTTCAATACTGTTGTGCTGCCGCTACCCGCCTCTGCCGAAGCCGAGATCACCATTGTCAAACAGCGCGTGCGTGACTTAGCCACTGAGCTAGACCTGCCCCAGCAAGGCGATATTCTGAACGAAATAAAACGTGTGGTGACCGTCTTTCGCGAGCTGCGCGAAGGCAAAACTGCCGATAATAAAGCCAAGGTCAAGACACCTAGCGGCACCCTGAGTACCGCTGAAATCATCTCGGTCATCAACAGTGGTCTTGCGCTTACCGCCCACTTTGGCGACGGTGTCCTGCGTGCCCCAGATCTCGCTGCGAGCATCACTGGCGCTGTCATCAAAGATCCGGTCCAAGACAAAGTCATTTGGCAAGACTATCTGGAAACCACCCTGCGCGAACGTGAAGGCTGGGACGATTTGTATCGGGCGTGTCGGGAGTTGATCTAAGGTCTAAGAGCTAAAAGCGAATAGCTAATGTTTTTTTGCAACGCCTATGGCAATAGCACAGAACACATTAGCTTTTAGCTTATTAGCAATTAGTAAATATCGTGACCTCTCACAACATCTACGGCATCCGCCATCTCGGCCCAGGCTCTGCAGCAAATTTGCTGGCAGCGTTTGCCGATTCACCGCCGGATTTGATCTTGGTGGAAGGCCCGAGTGATGGCACCGATCAGTTGCGGTGGATTGCCAATGTAGATTTAGTGCCACCTGTGGCTGTGCTGTCTTATGACCCGAACCATGAGCATAAGGCAAGTTCATTCCCGTTTGCAGAGTTTTCACCAGAATGGGTTGCCTTCAAATATGCAGCGGATCAAAATGTGCCCGCCCGCTTCTTTGACCTACCCCAGAAACATCGCATTGGACGCGGCTACTCACCCCGTTTACCCGCTGGCGATGTGTTAGCTGACCTTGCCAAAGCCGCTGGGTTTCCACACTATATTCAGTGGTGGAACACAGCGTTTGAACAACGCCAGCCTGACCCTAATCATTTTTCGGCAGTTATGCAGATCATGCAGTTGATCCGCGAGACGGATGTTCCGGAAAGTGATGAAGCACTTAGTGAAGCTGAACAGCGTGCGCACGCCTATGCCGACCAACGCGAAGCATGGATGCGCCAGTCCATTCGGGCGGGCTTGGCCGAAGGCTATTCCAACATCGCCGTGATTTGTGGCGCATGGCATGGCCCGGCCTTGTTAGACCTCGCAGATGCTGACGGTGATGCGGCGATATTGCAAAACATGCCGATTTATCCCGTGGAATTTTCTTGGGTGCCTTGGACCTATGGCCGCCTCACCTACGCCTCTGGCTATGCAGCTGGCATTGCTGCGCCGAATTGGTATCGCCATTTATGGCAAGGCAATCAGTCTGGGGCCTCACCTGCGGATCAGACCATTGCGTGGGTGGCTCAAACTGCGCAGCTACTGCGTGACCGTGGCGAGGATGCAACGCCCGCGCACGTTATTGAGACCATCCGCTTAGCCGATGCGCTTGCTGTCATGCGTGATATTTCCAGTCCGGGGTTACCTGAATTGGAAGAAGCCACCGTGACGGTCATGGGGAATGGCAACCGCAGCTACCTGCAACAAATTCAGCACGCGCTCTATGTTGGCGACAAGATGGGTAACATCCCCGCCGACATGCCGCTGACACCGTTACAGCACGACCTCATTGCCGAGCAACAGCGCTTGCGATTACGCCCCGAAATCGAAGCTAGTAAGCTGGCGTTAGATTTGCGCAAACCGCTGCATCTTGATCGCAGTCGATTACTCCATCGCTTGAATTTACTTGAAATACCCTGGGGTGTCCCCATGCGGGCTGGCAACCGCTACGGCACTTACAAAGAGGTCTGGCAGTTGCAATGGCAACCGGCTTTTCTCATCCGGCTCATTGAAAACAATATGTGGGGCAGCACCATTTATTTGGCTGCATCAAGCAGGGCTGAAGCGCTAACGCAGAAAGCGCCATCGCTCAAAGACCTAACCACGCTGCTAGATCAATTTATCCAAGCTGATTTGCCCGACGCGCTGACCTTCCTCTCTAAGGAATTGTCTGCCAAGGTTGCAGTTGCTAACAATATCCCGCAAATGGTGGCGGCGATTCCGCCCCTATTGTCTGCGCTGCGTTATGGCAGCATTCGGAAGACAGAAAGTGCCCTGCTTCAGACCGTTATTGATCAATTGATTCAGCACAGCTTGGTCGGTTTACCTGTCATTGTCCGCAATGTGGATGATGCCGCTGCAAGCGAGTTGTTGGAAACCATCAACACACTCAACAGCACGATCAACACGCTCGATGACAGTCGCCACACCCGTGACTGGGAAGACGCATTGCGCACTATTCATCAGTCAGCAACCACGCACGGCATGCTGGCTGGGCGCGTTTGCCGCTTGTTACTCAACCGAGAAGTGCTAGAAAAAGACGCTGCCATTACTGAAATGCAAGCGGCGCTTAGCAGCACAGATCAGGCTGGCATTTTGCATGCCGCCAACTGGATTAGCGGCTTTCTGCATGGCAACGGTCTGCTGATTGTGCATGACGATCAGTTATGGAACGTGCTAGATGGTTGGATCCAGCGGATGTCAGTGGCGAAATTCAATGACATCGTGCCCCTCTTGCGGCGCACCTTCAGCGACTTCAACGAAGCAACCAAACAACGCTTGCGAGACCGGGCGCGTAATCAGAGCAGTGTCAATAACGCTCCGTCTGTTGAGTCCACCATTGATGTGCTGCCGACCATCACCAAATACCTAGGGTTAGCACAATGATGAACGAACGTGAACGACGCTGGCGTCTCATCCTCGGCAAGGACGAAGATCAAGAGCAACAGCAGCAAGACTCGCAAAATGGGCAACAGGGTAGCAATAACGACCTATCACAAGACGACCAGCAGCTAGACGACACCCTAGATGCACTCTATGGTGACGAAGGCGGGTTAGATGATGCTGCGCCTGAAATCAGCCGTTGGTTGGAAAACGTGCGCGATCAATTCTCGCAGCCAGTGGTACAGGTTATGCAGCGCGACTTAGTAGAACGCAGCAACCTGCGAAAACTCATTCGGAGCCCCGAACTACTTGCCGACCTTGAGCCAGACTTAGACATGGCAACGCAGCTTTTGCAGCTCAAACGCCATATCCCTGAGAAAGCCCGACAGGCGGCACGCGAGTATGTTGCGGCGCTGGTGGCAGACATCCAAGAGCGACTGGAGCATCCTTTGCGAGCGGCCATCCAAGGCAGCCTCAATCGAGCTGCTAAGTCGCGGCGACCAAAGCATAAAGACATCAACTGGCAGCGCACGATTTACAAAAATCTCAAGCACTACCAACCCACACACAAGACCATTGTTGCTGAACAGCTGGTTGGGTTTGGCAAGCGGCAACAGTCGTTGAAAGACATTATTCTGTGCATTGACCAAAGCGGCTCAATGGCAAAGTCTGCCGTGTACGCTTCAATCTTTGGGGCAGTCATGGCGTCGCTCACCTCGCTTAGCACGCGACTAGTGGCCTTTAGCACCGCGATTGCAGACCTGACTGAGCATCTCCATGACCCGGTTGGCGCATTATTTGGCATGCAGTTGCGTGGCGGCACAAACATTGACCGCGCCCTTGCTTACTGCGAAACGCACATCACGCGCCCAACCGACACTATTTTGATTTTGATTTCGGATTTATTCGAAGGTGGCAACGCAGAAAGTATGCTGGCGCGGATTGCCCAGTTACAAGCCAGTGGCGTGCAAGTAATTGTCTTACTTGCGCTCAATGATGACGGTGCGCCGCGCTTTGAACGCGACCACGCCGCAACCATCGCAAGTTATGGTGTCCCTGCCTTTGCCTGTACGCCAGATCAATTTCCAGAGTTAGTTGCAGCCGCGATCAATGGCCGCGATATCAATTTATGGGCTGCTAGCGAAGGTATTGTGACAGCACCAAGGAATTAGTAGCGGC
>JAHDBS010000316.1 GCA_020630225.1 Anaerolineales bacterium
TCTGTCCGTTATAAAGCGACCATAACTCGGGGCGTTGGTTCTTTGGGTCCCATTGGCCAAATGCATCTCGATGCGAAAAGAATCGTTCCTTTGCCCGCGCTTTTTCTTCATCGCGGCGTGCGCCACCAAGAGCTGCTTCGAATTTGAATTCGTTGAGCGCATCTAGCAGTGTGACGGTTTGGAGGCCATTGCGGCTCGCGTAGGGCCCAGTTTCTTCAACAACGCGCCCTTGATCAATACTGTCTTGCACGTAGCGCACAATCAGCTTGGCATCGATCTTTTCAATGTACTTGTCACGAAATTCAATGGTTTCGTCAAAGTTGTGACCGGTATCGACATGCAGCAACGGAAACGGAATCTTTGCCGGAAAAAACGCTTTGTAGGCCAAGTGCGCCATCACAATGGAGTCTTTCCCGCCAGAGAAAAGCAAAACCGGATTTTCAAACTGGGCAGCGACTTCACGCATCACGTAGATGGCTTCGGCTTCCAGTTGTTTGAGATGAGATTGTAAATAGGATTTCATGTTTTCAATTCTGGGTAGTGACATGACGCGTCATGTCACTACCCAGAATAATTGTTATGTATATGTCTAATCAGACGCGCGCCATTATACAAGCCAGCACTATTTTGTTAGCCGATGCTGATACAACTTTTCATAATGCGGCAGCACAATGTCATACATCTCTTTGACTTTGTCCGGTGCATCCTCAAGCTCAACATATTTGCGGATTTGTGGCTTTAGTCCGTCTGAGTTGCGCAAGTTGGCGTGGAAAGAGCCGCCGTCCCACCAACTGACTTCATCTCGCGGACCGGGCTCCCAGCTTAGCGCTTCTTTTATAAACGGTATACCAACTGCGTTGCAGTACAATTCCACCATTGCATATGGATCTTCCAGCAGATCATCACTGTCAATGACCGGCGGTGCTTCACCGTACATGTCGCATAACTTGTCAAAGAGTTGGCGTTGCTCAATAAAGCCGGTTTCGATGAGGTGAAAGTCAGGCCATTTGTTGAACATTGACGTAATGGTCTTTGCCGGATCGCGAATGAGGAAGCTGTGGTTGAAATGACGCAGCATGTCTTCAGTCCACATATGTGCGATGTAGTGGGGGAAGTCTTTCGAAAAAACGGGTCCCGCTTGTGCCATACCTTGCAACTTTTCCCAGACGCTGTCTAAGGTTAGCCCAGCGGTGCGGACGCTGTCTGCTGTTGCACGCGGCCAAAGCGGGTCTTCTCCCTGGTACCAGGCTTCTCCAAAGGGTTCATGCAAGCATTCCATGTCGCCACGTTGGCGCATCATCCATTCAAAGGCGGTTGAGGTGGAACGCGGCACCGCCCATAGTGCAAGAATTTTGTGCATGGCTATCCCTCCAGCGTGCGCATTAGCCGTCCATAATCACCGACGGGGCCAATGCCTAATGACTTGTAAATGCGCCAGTAAAGAGCGTTGCAAGACGCTACCACGGGCAAGCCGAGTTTATCCTCAACGCCAGCGGCTAAGCTAACGGGGCGTTGTGGTAACCCGTCAGAGGCACGGCGGTAGTTTGACATGCCGTTAACAACAATTGCGTCTGCATTAGGGGCTTGCTCGGCGCAGTATTGCATTGACTTTTCAAATAAGTCGCCGGGGAATACCCACGTTTGCTCATTGACCTCTTCTTGGGAGGCATACCAGCCTTGGTCGTGGAAGTTGCCAACATAGAGTAAGTCAAACCCTGCTTCGCGTAAGAAACGCGCAATGCCATCGCGCCAGTCTGGCCAGTAGTACACAGAATTTAGCGCAATTTTTTCGACACCAAGCTCACGCAACCCTTCAACGAGGCAATAGCCTGCCATGTGGAAATGCGTCTCATACATGTCGCTGATGCGGTCGCAATAGTCTTTGATCTCATCCGGCGTGGTGCCATTGCAGTGCACCCAGTTTGTGCCGACTTGCCCAACAGCGTCAGCACCGTTGTTGGCAAAACAATGAACGACTTCTTCTAACAAATGGAAGTTTTTGACACGCTGGGTGAGTTGGTGGGCGTAGTTTTCAACGTGCAGCATACGCCCGTGCACGCCAACTGAGTCGGGTGACATTTTGAGGAAATCGGTTGGGGCTCCGTCAAAGTCATGCGGTGGGGCGGTAAACCCAACTTGATGTGGAAACAGCTTGTTCTTGGCGAGTTTCCAGCGGGCAGGCTTTTCATATTCCTGCATGTGAATATCAATTTTCATCCTTTATCTCCTTTTGTGTCTTAACATGGATGCGGAGGAACACGGATAGTTATCAATGAGATTGGTTTAGAACTACGCGCTTGCATAGATTCGAAGTAGCTGATCTTTCTGGAGTAACGAGTCTACTTTTCATTTCCCAATTTAAATCCGTTTTCTTCCCTATCCGTGTTAAGACTTTCTTTGCATCTAAGTGTTTGTTTCCTTTGGCGCTAAGCGTTGTAGTTGCTTGCTACAGCGCTCGGCGTAATCGCGAATTAGTGTGTTGATGCTTTCGATTGATCCGGGGGCTGGAAATCGAAAACTGGGTCCAAAAATGGCAATGGCTGCCACGAGTGTGTCTTGTTGATCAAAAATGGGAGCTGCTACGGCGCTAATCCCTTCGGTGAATTCGTCGGTGATCCATGAAACGCCTTCCATGTGAATAGCGCGAAAGCTGTTGCGAATGGCGTTTGGTTCGACAACGGTATTGTCTGTGTAGCGAGCCAATGGCTGGCGTAAGTAATGATCCTGTTCTTCTTTACTACGGTGTGCTAAGAAGAGTTTGCCGGGAGCAACAGAATGTAGCGTAAAGCGTGCGCCAGTCCAGTCGCGGACGCGGACTGCATTGTCCGGCGACACTTGATCGATGTAACGTACTTGATCTACTTCTGGAATGGATAGTCCCGTTGCCTCGCCACAGTCGCGACTTAGTAGTTCTAAGAACGGTCGGATAGTGGTAATGAGTGTTTGGGTATTGGTTGGTGCGAAAAAGCGTTGCGTGAAGCGCGGATCAATTTGAACCCGGATTTGATCAGCGGCTCGGCGGACTGCACCAGACTCTATGAGGGTGAGCACTTGTCGCGAGACGGTGCTTTTATGCAAGCCGGACAGGCGCGTCAAATTGCCAATGCTGATGCCAGCCGGGTGCTCCCCAATTAGGGTTAGTAATTCAATTGCGCGGCTAACAGACTGAATTCGATTGTCTCGCATTGTGCAACTGTCTCAAATAGCGGGTAGTGTTTCAAGAATTTTGGCATATTTTGTTCTAAGCCTCAAGCAAAACAAGGCTGTCGTTATAATTTGAGGGCACATTGCTGTGCAAGGGACACTACATTTTCACCATATGGTTTTCAGACAGAAGGACGCTTCTAGATGACAGACAACATCGACCCAACTTATTGGAAAAATAACGGGATCCGCATTGTAAAGCGCGATCAAATGGATACGAATACACCGCAGACAGAAGGCATGTCACGTGCTGCGGCCATCACGCACGCAACAGCTGGCGCTCAAAAGCTTTGGGCGGGGACCGTTCATATCCGGCCAGATGTAAAAACAGGCGCACATCATCATGGTGAGCTTGAAAGCGTGATTTATGTGATCAAAGGGCGAGCGCGTATGCGCTGGGGCGAAGAGCTGGAATATACGGCTGAAGCTGGTCCTGGTGACTTTATTTTTGTGCCGCCATTTGTGCCGCATCAAGAGATCAATGCCAACCCAGACGAAGTGCTAGAGTGTGTGCTAGTGCGTAGCGGCCAAGATCCGGTTGTGGTCAACTTGGACATCCCAATGGTGGATGATCCTGAAACGGTCAACTGGGACTTTGAAGATGGGTTTCATCAGGAGCGGGATTGCGATTAGAAAGTGAGTCGCTGAAATTTATTACGAAGTTACGATGTGCACACCGGAACTCCGTAACCTCGCAACTTCGTAACTCTTGAATTCTATGCATTACGATCTCATCATTGTTGGCTGCGGCGCAATGGGCGCAGCGACGCTGTATCAGGCAGCGAAAAAGGGCGCTAAGGTGTTGGGGATTGATCAATTTGATCCGCCACACGCCTTAGGTTCCACACATGGTGAGACGCGTATTACGCGCCTTGCTGTTGGGGAAGGTCCTGAATATTTTCCACTGGTCAAACGCTCCCATGAGATTTGGGAGGAAATTACGGCGCAGACTGGCACTCAACTGCTTTATTTGAGCGGTTTGCTCACCATCGCGCCGAAAGATGGCACTGGCGCGGGGCACTTTGGTGATTTTGTGTCGTTGTCTGCCAAGGTTGCGGCCCAATATGGGCTTGATGTAACGCGGATGACCGCCGCTGAAGTGCGCGAAAAGTTTCCGCTCATCAACCCGACTGAGGCTGATAATGCCTTGCTAGATCCTAACGGCGGCGTGGTTGCTGTCGATCATGCGGTTGCAGCGCAATTGCAATTGGCGACCCAACTTGGCGCTGACCTGCTGCGCAACACGGCTGTAACTTCAATTGAAGGTAATACGGTCAATGTTGCGGGGCAGTCTTTTACGGCTGACAAAATTGTCAATACCACTGGTGCGTGGGTCAAGTCTTGGCTGCCAAAGTCGCAAGCTGATTACTTTCGCGTGACCCGCCAAACGATCTATTGGTTTGCTGCGGATGATCTAGCTGCTTTTATGCCGGATGTCTTCCCCGGTATTTTGTGGCCGGGCTATCACGAAGATGACTATCTTGGGGCCTTCCCCGTATTGCCCGGCGGAACGCCCGGTTTCAAAGTGCTCACTGAACGGCGCGAATTTGCATATGATCCTGACACAGTTCCGCGTGAGGTGCCGCAGTCTGAAATTGATGACTTCGTCAATGTGGTCATGAAAGATCGTATTTTAGGGCTAAATCTAACCAAGTGTCTAAAGGCCAAAGTATGCCTATACACCGACACACCAGATGAGCACTTCATCATCGACTGGCATCCAGAAAATAAAAATATGTTGGTTGTGTCTCCCTGTTCGGGACACGGCTTTAAGCATTCAGCAGCAATTGGGGAAAGCATTGCCCAGTGGATGTTGGATGGGAAATCTAAGATTGATCTTAGTGCTTTTCAATGGAAAAACTAGTTGGCAAGTCGGTTAGTAAGTCTGTAGTTCTGCTGGCCTTACAGCTAGCAGAGAAAGAGCCTAACCACTAACAAACCAGCCAACTCGCAAACTTAAAAACTAACTAATCATGAGACTAAAAGACAAAGTATGTATCGTGACCGGCGCTGGGAAAGGCATCGGTGAAGCAATTGCCCTGCGCTATGGTGCCGAAGGCGGCAAGATTGTTGTCAATGACATCAATGTAGAAAATGCAGAAGCAACAACTGCTGCAATTATTGAAGCGGGCGGCGAAGCAATTACCGCTGTTGCCGATGTGTCATCTGAAGAAAGCGTTGATGGAATGTTCGCCAAGGTGATGGACACTTATGGCCGCGTAGATGTGTTGGTCAACAATGCTGGGCTGATTTCACCAATGAAGCATTTCTTGGAAGCTGATAAAGCTTGGTGGGACATGATCATTGGTGTCAACTTGACGGGGACGTTCTTGTGTTGCCACAAAGCTGCGTTCATTATGGCAAAGCAA
>JAHDBS010000317.1 GCA_020630225.1 Anaerolineales bacterium
TTTCGTTTGGACCAGAAATTACCAATGCACTAGCAATGCGGATTGGGTCGCCAGCAGCAACTTCCACACAACCAATAGCGTCTTCACAAGCCATTTCTTCCATGGCTTCTTCAGCTTCAGCTTCGTCAGCTTCTTCTGCTTCTTCAGCTTCAGCTTCTTCAGCCTCTGCTTCTTCTTCAGCTACTTCTTCAGCAGCTTCTTCCACAGCAGCTTCAGGTTCTTCTGCTGCTGGAGTGTCACCGCCGCCACAAGCAACGAGGACAAATGCGCTAAGCACGAACACGCTTAGCATAAGCAATAGCTTATTTAGTTTCATTAGTCTTCTCCTATGTAAATGAAACAAAATTTAGAACAGAGACAAATCCCTGTAGCAAAATTACAGCTAACCAAAATTAGCTGCATCAACAAGCATTATTCAGATTGTTATACAAATACGATGGGCACATTATGTGTGGCAATAATGTTGCGTAGGCCCTTTACAAATACATCTAAACGCGAACGCCAGCCCCTAATGGAGTCAGCGGCATGGACTTAGGAATTCTACCTTGTTCTTCAGGAAGTGAAACGGTTTTCAAACGTGGCAATACATGCTCTGCAAACAGCTTACACTCTTCCAAATGCGGATAACCTGAGAAGATAAAAGCCCGCATCCCCATATCCATGTAGCGGTGAATTTTTTCAACGACTTGGTCGGGGTTACCAACAATCGCCGCGCCACAACCTGAGCGCGCGCGCCCCACACCTGTCCAAAGATTTGGTTCTACAAAGCCTTCATCATCTGAGGCTTCCCGGGCCTGCGCTTGCAGTGCAACGCCGAGCGTCTTCGCATCCAAAGCACGATTACGAATTTCCGCGCCAAAGTCATCATCTAGCTTAGAGACCAAACGTTGCGCAGCTGCTTTTGCTTCAGCTTCTGTCTCACGCACAATCATGTGGACGCGCAACCCAAAGTCAACTTTGCGGCCATATTCTGCGGCCCGTTGGCTCATGTCCGTCATGTGTCCAAGCAGATTTTCTTCTGTGTCTGGCCACATCAAGTACACATCACAATGCTCAGCACACAGGTCTTTGCCCGGCGGAGAGTAGCCACCAAAGTACAACAAGGGGCCACCATTTTGCTGGTAAGGCTTTACTGGATCGGTTGTTTTCAGCTTCAAGTTATAAAACTGACCCTGAAAATCAATTTCGTCTTGTGTCCAAGCTTGCTTCAAAATTTGGATGACTTCACGGGAGCGTTGATAGCGGCTTTCAGAGTCCAATTCTTCACCCGGCAAGTTTGACGAAATGATGTTGATCGTCAAGCGTCCTTCTAAGATGTGGTCCAAGGTTGCAATTGTGCGAGCAAGCATTGGCGGATGTACTTCGCCACAACGGACAGCTGCCAACAAATTGATATTTTCTGTTTCAGGCGCAACTGCTGACGCAAAGGTAAGCGTGTCTTGTCCAACTTGATAAGACGATGGGCACAGAATATTGCGATAGCCGAGCTTGTCAGCTGTTAGCAAAATTTCAGATGTATTGGCGTAGTTTGACTTGTACGCAGAATCAGGAACACCTAGAAATTCGTAGTCATCGCTACAAATTGGCGCAAACCAAGCAACTTCTGCACCATCAATATGAGGAGAGCGGATAGTTACGTCTGGCATTAGGCATCTATTCCTAGTTCGGCTAAGTAAGCATTGATGTCAACAACTGCATTACGCTTGATTGACTCTTGAGCAGCAGCAGTCACAATAATCGACCACAACCCATCCTGCGCAGTGGCAGTCATGGTGTCTTCGCCCATGATGTTATTGACGAAATTTACGTGTTCGTAATATGTAGCACCGTGGTGCCCACTGCTTTGAATGATTTCAGGATAGCTCGGCGTCATGCGGCGAGACGCTTGATCATCATTCGCCATAATTTCTAAGTGCGTTGAAGGCCCAGCTTGGGGCAAGAAATCTTCATTTTCCCAAGTCTTCAAACGCGCACGA
Source organism: Anaerolineales bacterium (assembly GCA_020630225.1). Classification (GTDB taxonomy): domain Bacteria; phylum Chloroflexota; class Anaerolineae; order Anaerolineales; family UBA6668; genus JAHDIM01. The sequence continues at coordinate 1,977 of JAHDBS010000317.1, forward strand.
TCCCCACACAAAATGAGTTCTTCATAGAACATTGGCGCAAACATACACAGATTGAAGTTTGCACGCACTCCATTTTCGTAGTTCACGACGACCATGGCATTGTCCATAATGTCTGAACTTTCGCCATCTTTTTCGAAATCCAAGAAATTGACGTCCATGCCACCAGACGCATAGACCGACACTGGCCGTGATTGCGCAAACAAATTGAACAAGTCAAAGTAGTGGCAGCACTTCTCAACTAGTGTGTCACCAGAATTCTTAGCAAACTTATTCCATTGGTCAACTTTGTCCAAGAACGGAGCACGGTGCTCAAGAATGCTAATCGTCTTGATATCCCCAAGCGTGCCACGGGTCAAGGCTTCATAAATTGCTTCAACATATACCGCCTTGTAGCGATACTGTAAGCCAATTTGGAAAACGTTTTCATATGCCTCTGCAATTTTTGTAATTGCATGAGCATCTTCAACGGTCGTTGCAATTGGTTTTTCTAGCAAAATAGGCTTACCACTTTGGGCCGCCACTTTCACAATATCTAGGTGCGTATAGTTAGGGGTACAGATGATGAGCCCATCTGCTTCGGGGTCATTACAAGCCGCTTCTAAACTGTCATACTCCACCAGCGTTTCATCTGGATGAAAAATGCGATGCGCGCGTTGGGCACCAGCCAAGCTAAGCGGGTTCGGGTCATAGATCCCGTGAATTGTGGCGCGCCCTTCAAGGTTGGTCACATAAACATGTTCTTGACCATTGATTCCAACGCCAATCACATTGAATTTATATTTTGGAGTTCCATTTGTGATCAAATATCGATCAGCTTCTGGAATGTAGTCGAAGCGCTGATTAAGGAAAAATGACTTACTTCCAATGCGCGGTGATTTTTGAGACATAGTGTAATTCGTTTATTTGTTAGGTTGCTAACTGATTGATCAAGAGAAACAGAAGCTAGAGAAAACGTCTATTGTGCAATGCTGTCTTCTATCTTGATCTCACTAAGGCACGCTTTCGCCACGCGCTGCTTCTAGTAAGCTGTACCACTCTTTACGAGTAAGTTCGACACCATCAGCTTGCACGCTAGTTGCAATGCGTTCCGGACGCAACGTCCCAATAATCGGCTGAATACCTGCCGGATGACGCAGCAACCAAGCAAATGCAATCGCTTCTTTACTGACACCATATTGCTCAGCCAGTTGTGCAACTAACGCAGCAACAGCTTTTACATTATCTGGCGCATCATCACCTGGGTTGAAGATCGCCCCACCAGCGACTGGAGACCAGGCCTGAACAGTAATGTCATTCAAGCGGCAGTAATCTAACAAGCCTCCGGCATTGGCGTAACCATAACCAGCCATATTTGCCAAAATGCCGTCACTAATTAGGTAATGATGCAAGATATTGAGCTCAAGTTGATTCACAACAATTGGTTGATCAACATAGCGTTTGAGGAGTTCAATCTGCATTGCAGTGTGGTTGCTAACGCCAAAATGGCGCACTTTGCCACTGCTGTGAAGTGCATCAAAGGCTTTTGCTACTTCTTCATGCTCGACTAATGGATCTGGTCGGTGCAATGCCAACAGGTCAACATAGTCTGTCCCAAGTCGTTGCAAACTCGTTTCAACTGACTTGATAATGTGCGCAGCGCTAAAGTCGAAACGCTGAGGTGGTCCAAAGTCAGGGTCACCGCCAAGCATAATTCCACATTTTTCTTGCAGAACAATCTTTTCGCGAATGCCCGGATGTTGAGCTAAAGCCTCGCCAACCACCATATCTGACTTACCCATTGTGTAGATATCGGCTAAGTCAATATGATTAATCCCTTGTTCAAGAGCGGCAGCAATCAATGCTTTTGCGCGCGAACGCACGTCATCACTTGGTGGGACCTTGTCCCAGTCGCCGCCAATGTGCCATGTCCCATAGGCCATGCGGGTTACTTCCAAGTCAGTATTTGCTAAGTTATAAGTTTTCATGAGTTGAATTGAAAATCAATTGTCCTTTCAGTGGTAATCAACAGAATAAATATTAAGCCCAATAAACAAAAAAAACTTAGTTAGAAGTAGATTGTATTTTTTTATACATTAGGCGATGATATTGATATATGTCCGCGATCTCAATTGAACGTTATTTCAATCAAGACTGCCTTATTCCTGCCCTAAAAGCGATTGGCCATTCCAAGCAGATGATGGCGCGTGAAGGCCTTTTACCGCATTTTGAAGAGTATTACGAAGTACACCTAATTCTAGATGGCACAGTGAATTGGTGGGTTGAGTCAGAAAAGTATGCATTACGTCCGGGGTCTGTATTTGTTACAAAACCGGGTGAAATCCACGGTAGTGTGCAAGAAATTCTAGAGCCTTGTACCCTAAATTGGCTGCAAGTTGATGCAAGTTTGCTGGCAGACCCAACCGCAGAAATTGCATTGCAAACGCTACCTGTTCGGCATTGGTATGGCGCTAATGAATTATTCGAGCAAATAGATCTGATGTTAGCTGAGATTCGGCATCCTAAGCAGGACAGCGAACGCATGCTTAGCGCGCTGCTTCACTTGTTCATTGCAAGGCTGTTACGCCAACAGCGTAATCCAAGCACCTTGCCAGCCTTGCCTCCCAAATTTGCACAGTTACTCAAAATAATTGAAACGCAGGTTGCCGAAGACCAAACTATCTCCATGGAGTCTTTAGGTCAGCTTTCAGGATTAAGCCGCAGTCGATTATTCCAACTTTTTGACCAATACATTGGGCAAAGCCCTATTTCTTACGTCCGAACGCTGCGTATTAAGCGCGCCCAATTGTTATTACAGCAGCCAAATCTGCCTATTACAACCATTGCTGCGCAGCTCGGGTTTTCATCTAGTCAGCACTTTGCCACCGTCTTCAAACGTATTACGGGCGTAACACCGCGCGCATTCCGTAAACTGCGCCCTGCTCAACCGGATCTTGCTGAGGTTACACAGACAAAAGGGCATTTGGAATAAGGATTTACAGGCAGTGTTGCAAACAAAAAGCGTTGCGATGGCAACGCTTTTATCAAGCCAGATAAGAATGTTTTACGCGCTTGGCGCGTCGTCGCTAAGCGCTGGCCCTGGATCATCAAGACCAGTGCTAGTCATTGTCATGTAGCCAGTGACGTCCATATCCCCAGCACATGCAATTTGGCAAGACAAACGATATTCGCCTAAATCGCCCTTGTCCTCAAGCTTTTCTTTTTCCGCGGCGGTCATACTGCTTGGTTCACCGCTATTAAATTGAACTTTGCATGTCGTGCATTTTGCATTACCACCACAGCGGTGCAAAATATCAATGCCTTGCGCTTCAATTGCATTGGTCAGACGCAAGCCGTCAGCAACGTGGTATGTGGTTCCATCGATGGTGAGGTTAGCCATAAAATTCTTCTCTCCTTTGAACAAACTGATGTCTTCAATAGACATTTGCACAAGTATTGTACCCATTTCTAGTTATTCAAGCCGCAGCATCACAAATAAAAAAGCGCACTTCTACAGTAGAAGTGCGCCCTCCAATTGCGTTAGCTGCTTCCAGCTAACCCTATACCCTTGGCATTTTAATTACCGCGCTAAGTCTTCACGCCGCTT
>JAHDBS010000318.1 GCA_020630225.1 Anaerolineales bacterium
ATTTTTGGTGAAGTGCTGAGTGACGAGAAAGTCTAAGCCGCCACCACCTTACTTTCTTCTCGAATACTTCTCAACCCATCTTCTTTATACACCTCAATTCTCATGCGTGCTTCGCACTGACGTTGATATTGCCAAAGCCAGTGATGTGGCGCTCTCTACTTTGAGAGCGCTGAACAGATCTAATCCCCAATTTATTTCTTTTCTCATTAATCTAAATTCGCCTTGATTGCTGGCAACGCCGCTGCGTCTCTCTAAGTCATTTTTAGTCTTCTTTTCAATTGAATATAGACCCTTCATTGTCATGGAGTTGGCAATAGTTGAATTCGTCTTGACTTTTTAGAGTAATTACTCTATTCTCTGTTTAGAGCAATTACTCTAAACGAGGTAACCAATGTCTTCTAAACGACGAGATCAAATTTTGCAGACTGCCTTAGGGTTGTTCAATGACCAAGGCGCGTCACAAGTGACCACCAACCATATCGCGAAAGCAATGGGCATTAGTCCCGGTAATCTTTACTATCACTTTCGTAATAAGGAAGAAATTATTGCAGCCATCATGGAGCAAATGGTGACAGCTTGGGATGTAACTTATGAAGTAGAGGTGCAAGGCCCATTTGACTTAAATGCACTTCAAGCAATGATCCGGCAACATTTCAATCTTATTTGGCACTACCGTTTCTTCTATCGTGAAGTGCCATTGTTATTGCAGCGTGATGCCAATCTCAAAAAACGGTATTTTGCAATTCGCGAACAACGCCTTGAGCAACAAGTTCAACTTGCCGAGACGTTAGCACTGGGAGGCGGGCTTCGCTTGCCAGCTGACAAGCGTGAGATCCGACGCTTGTTCACCATCGCTTGGCTAATTGCTGACAACTGGTTGTCCTATCAGGAACTTGAACTTAATTGGACGATTGACGCCGTCCAAGCCGCAATTGAAGAGGGCGTTGCGTTGACAATCACGCTGTATCGTCCTTATCTCATTTCAGAATAAATAAAGGAAGAACTAACAATGAACAGACGACAATTCTTGAAAGGGTTGGGCGCGATGAGCGTCCTAGTTGCATCAGGTGGTGTTTATCGTGCTTTTGATCGAGGTGTGTTTTCAAGTGGGACAGGGCCAGCCTTTGAACCATGGACAGACTGGGAAACAGAAGCGTCAGACGGTGTCATGCAGTTAGTGAAGTCTGCTATTTTGGCCGCTAACCCGCACAACACGCAGCCTTGGCTTTTCCAAGTCAAAGACAATCAGGTTGTGATGTATGCCGACACACAACGCCATTTAGGTGCGATGGATCCGTATTTGCGCGAAATGTATATTGGGCTCGGCTGCGCAGTAGAGAACATGCTGCTAACTGCACAAGCAGTTGGTTATGACGTTGCATTGGATGTTGTTGGCGGCGAGTTGTTACCACCAGTTGCGGATGTTCCAATGGAAAAAGTAGCCACACTCACGCTACAGTCTGCTGTGCCGCAGCCAAATGCATTGTATGCCGCGATCTCTAACCGGCGCACAAACCGCTTCAATTATGCGCCGGACGAACCGATTACAGACGTCCAGTTACAAGACCTACAAGCTGTCATTGCGATGGAAAGCGATATTAAGTTGTTTGCGTATCACCAAGGGAGTGAGGCGTTTCAAACGCTAGCGCAAGCAACCGTCAGCAGCACAGAGGCCATTATTGCTGACCATACAATGGCGCACGACAGCTTCGTGTGGATTGATCAAAGTTGGGAAGAGATGCAGCGCGATAAAGACGGACCCTATGTTGATACGTCTGGCTCAACGCCAGCGATTCGCGCGCTGGTCAAAATGCTGCCAGGAACATCGCAAGCCCAAATGGATGCCGGTTGGCTCGATGGAACGCGTATCAGTATGGAAAACACTGCACTGCTGGGGCTAATTGCTGTACCGAATTTATACGACAAGCAGTCAGCCATCCAAGCCGGGCGCGTTTGGCAGCGAATTCACTTGTGGGCAACAACACAAAATATTGCAATGCAACCAATCAATCAAGCACCTGAAATTGTAGATCGCGATCGTCAGCTTGGTCGCACTTCAGCAACAGCAGCCATGTTCGACAAGTTAACCGGCGACTCAGCCTGGCGACCTACCTTTGCATTTCGAATGGGACATCCTACTGGTCAAGTCTTGCCAAGTGCCCGTCGACCAGTGGCTGAGGTGTTGTTGTAATCAATGCTGCGTTCCGATCTTGCCCAAGTGAACATAAGGTGACCTGATGAAATGGATTGTACGCAATGTTCAGCCAGATGACGCTGTAGCCCTGACCAATATTTTGAACCCAATTATTGCTGCGGGACAATTTACAGTGCTAGACACGCTGTTTACACCAGCTGAAGAACATCAATTCATTTTAGATTTTCCTCAGCGTGGCATTTTCCACGTGGCTGTTCAGCCGGAAACAAACCAAGTAGTGGGCTTCCAGACCATTGAGCCATTTGCCAGTTACACCAAGGTATTTGACCATGTTGGCATTATTGGCACATATGTTGCTGCGTCTGTGCGCAAACAAGGTGTTGCTGCGGCGTTGTTTGCCGCAACGTTCGCGGCAATGCCTGCAAAAGGTTATCAAAAAGCCTTTGCCTATGTCCGTGCGGACAATCCTGCAGCATTAGCAACTTATCAAAAACAAGGGTTTCAAACCATTGGTGTGGCGCAGAAACAAGCGTACATCAATGGTCAGTACATTGATGAAGTCCTTATTGAGAAGCTGTTATAGCCAGCGGCTTGGTATTGCCGCAATTTGCAATAGTCAGCCTATGTACTCCTACCTATAGAAATTGATAACAATGATTGAGATATTTCAACTCGCTGCGTGTTTTATGTTAGGCCTGCTCATGGGGAGCTTGCTGACAGAGGCCTTTGTTCTGGCTCCATATTGGCGCACACTAGAGCCAAAGGCGTTTTTGGCGCTCTATGCGACGCTTGGGCCACGGCTATACAAATACTTTTCGCCGCTCACTATTCTGGCGACAGTATTAACAGTTATTGCTGCGTTGCTACCGATTGTGATGGGTAGCCCAATTTCTGTCCTTTCGCTTGTTCCATCTATCCTCGTGTTAGCCATGCTGGCAATTTATTTTATGTACTTTAAGGCGGCTAACTCTAGTTTCAAGACCGGAGTCATTGAGGTTGATGCTGTCTCTGCTGAACTCACAGCATGGGCAAACTGGCACTGGGTGCGGGTGCTACTTGGCATAGTTGCGTTCATCATCTCGCTGGCTATACTCTTGTTGTGACGACATATGAACGCGGCTATACGCTTACATCGTGATGGATTTTCAATGTTGGCTGGCTGAAAAGCGGGGAGATGGTCAGAATGGCGGGCTTGACAGCTCTACCTGACCACTGTGCAATAAGCGTATGGTGACTTTTGCTTAGGAGCTAAGATCGTCCTCTATTCAAAAAAGTAGACATAGATTTTAAGAAAAACACGGATTGTTATCGATAACAATCCGTGTTTTTACAGGCTGTCCTGTTTCAATTACAGGCATTCGAAATTGTTTAGAGCTTTACCAACATCTTGCCCATATTTGCGCCTGTGAACAAACCAATGAAGGCTTCTGGCGCTGATTCAATACCAGTCAAGATGGTTTCTTCGTATTTGAGCTGGCCAGACCCCAACCACTTTGCCATATCTGCATAGAACTCTGCGGAACGGGCAGCGTAGTCACTGACAATAAAGCCCTTCAACAACAATCGATTTCCAATAATGCTGGTGAGGTTGCTTGGGCCAGGGACTGGCGCAGTGGCATTGTATTGTGCAATCATGCCGCAAACAGGGATGCGCCCATTAGGCCGCATATTCGCAAGCGCGCCTTCAAGGTGATCACCACCGACGTTTTCAAAGTAAATATCGATGCCTTTCGGCGCGGCGGTTCGCAATGCACTGGCAACACTGTCGACTTTTTTGTAGTTGAAGGCTTCATCTACCCCAAGGCTGTCTTTGAGCCACGCAATTTTTTCATCGGAGCCGGCACTACCAATTACGGTGCAGCCTTTTAGCTTTGCAATTTGGCACACGACAGACCCCACTGCACCCGCAGCGGCTGAGACAAATACCGTTTCGCCTTCCTTTGGCTGTCCAATGTCAAGCAGCCCCCAGTAAGCGGTTTGACCAGGCATACCAGCCACGCCAAGGTAGGTAGACAATGGCAGCATATTGCCATCCACTTTGTGGAGGCCTTTGCCGTCTGACAAATAGTATTCACGCCAACTGTCAAAGCCAAGCACATGGTCACCTACGCTGTAGTTGTCATTATTTGAGGCAACCACTTCGCCAACACAGCCACCTGTCAGCGCTTCGTTGAGCCCAAACGGTGGAATGTAGCTTTTGCGGTCAATCATCCGCCCACGCATGTAAGGGTCAACTGACATATATAAATTTTTGACCAAGAGTTGGCCTGCTGTTGGATCGTTAATTTCAACGGTCGCAACAGTAAAGTTTTCTAGTGTTGGCACACCAACGGGGCGACTGACTAAATGAATTTCTCTACTTGTGGTGGGCATAATGTGGAACGTCCTAATTGACTGCAATAATTTTGTTTAAGTGCACTAATCATAGGGGATGAAAGCATAGAAATGAAGTCGTGTTTCTGCGCTTTCCTTGCCTTTTTCTTCATAATTGCTACGCGCATATGGTTTAGGCTGCGTTGGCTCATATGCTTATTTTGGCTAGATGCGCTTGCTTTATAACCAATATATAACTTCCTCTAACTGTAAATCTCTCTTGCCTTACGTTAAAACTCTTGATTTTGGTAAAGATCATATATTTATACAGTCAAATATAGCGATCTCTATCAAAGTCGATGCATGAAGCAAATTAATCATTAGGGAGATTACAATGACAACTTCATCCGTAAAGAGCACCGATTGGCTAATGTTTTCAACTGGGAAATACATTCCATTGACGCCAACAGACGAATATCCACTGCCTAAGGCACATGGCGATCCCACAAATTATCGCTTTGCTCAGATCCCAGATTTGAATGATCCTGGCTGGAAAAAAGTCCGTGATGTGAATGCTAACTACGTTGATGAAGCAGGCCACATCAATATGAAAGCTGATTCAATCTTGCCGGGTGGCTATCATGGTGGCAAGTTCAAGAATTTGCATTTTACGTATTTCATTGCGCATGTGAACCTTCCCAAGCAGCCGGACAGCTTGAAGGTGACAATTGGTCATGTTGATGATGGGGCGCGGATGTATCTTTTCAACAATGAGCACGTTGGAGGTAAGCACCAACCAACTAAAGATGCGCAACTGAATGGACAAGCAGTCACTGCGGACTTCACAAAAGATGCTATTCCCGGTCCTAATGTAGTGTGCATTGTGCAATTTGATGACTGCCCAGATGAAAATAATCTGCATGGTGGCATCAAAATCATGCTCGATGGTAAAGAAGTGCTGCCAGATACAAGCGCACCGATTCCAAAAGTGAATTTCATGCCAGAGACGTTCAAAATGGAATGCATGGCAATGCATGCTATGCATA
>JAHDBS010000319.1 GCA_020630225.1 Anaerolineales bacterium
CAACGTTGGTCGGCACACCTTGGTGAAATGTATGAAGCCCTGATTGTCGCTGAGCTGACATTTACTGACGGCAGCCAAGGTCATGCGGGCATCACGATGTGGGTTGAACACGAGTTTGACCAAACTGCGTTTCATAGTGCCTGTCTAACTGCGCCATTTCTAATTGGCCGCGGGATGTACAACTGGCCACAGACAGTGGCCGAGATGCAACGTAAATATATCCCGCTCAAGAACTATGCAATGTCGTTGTTTGATATTGCATGGCATGACGCCAAAGCCCGCAAGATGGGCATCCCACTTTATAAGCTCTTAGGCGCAAGCAAGCATCGCATGCGCGCCTATGCTTCTAGTCCGCTGTTTGACAACATTGATGGTTACCTAGGCTACATCGAGCAGATGCAAGCCAAGAATTTCAGCGCAGTCAAAATTCATGCGCGCGGTTACTTTGAGGAAGACCTAGAACTTGTCAAAGCCATTGACGCTGCCTACGGTAACAGTGGCTTAGGCTTCAATTTAGACGTGGATGCTAACTACACCTACCAGCAAGCGCTGCGCATGGGCCGCCTGCTGGATAAATGCGAGTGGGATTTCTTCGAAGAACCGATGCCAGACACTGACCTCAGTGCCTACCAAAAATTGACCGCAGCAATCGATACTGACGTAGTCCCCGGCGGCAATGATATGCCCAACGTTGACCTCATTCGGCACGGAATCATGGTCGATTGTTTTGACCGCGTACGGTTCGACATCACCAGCTTAGGCGGCTACTCCGCCGCCGCCCCAGTGATGGGCATGGCACAGGCGCATCGTAAAAAGGTTGAATTGCAATGCTGGGGCTACACGCTCTCGCAAGCCGCCAATTTACACCTGATGTTGGCGCACGACTCATGTGAATTCTTCGAGCTGGTCACGCCCTACGACAAATACGAATTCGGTGCCTCCACAGGCTTCCGCCCCGACGCAGATGGCTACGTTAAAGCCACTGATCAACCTGGTCTAGGCATTGAACTCGACTGGGATGCTTTGCAACCGTTCGTCTACTTAGAACGCGAATTTGAACTAAAGGATAGAGGATAGAGGGCGCACGACGTGCTCGACGATAGATGTTACTGTGCATAGAACTTCTATCACCTATCTCCACAAACTTATGTCTAGATACAACAACTTTATGGCCCGCATTGCAGCAGGCGAAACAATCCTTATTGACGGTGGCACTGGCACTGAAATTGAGAAGCGCGGTGTCAAGATGGTCGAAAATGCGTGGAATGGTGGTGGCGCACTGTCTGACCCAGACATCGTACGCGGGGTGCATCTCGACTACATCCAACGGGGTGCTGAGATGGTCATTTCCAACACCTTTGGCACATCGCGCCATGTTTTACAAGACGCAGGCATGGAAGAACACTTTGAATTTCTCAATCGCCGCGGGGTAGAGCTCGCCATCGAAGCCCGCGAACAGGCTAACAAACCTAATGTCCTCGTTGCTGGCGGTATCACGACTGACAAATTCACCGACAATGAAACGTCACCTGCGCAGCTCAAGGCAAACTTTGAAGCCCAAGCCCAGATCCAAGCCGATGCAGGTGCTGATCTCATCATGCTTGAAATGATGGATGATCCTGCAAAATATAGCATTGCTTACCATGCCGCGAAAAAGACAGGATTACCCGTCTGGGCGGGGCTTTCGTTCAAACGTACCCCTGCTGGAGAATTGAAGAGTTCGCAGGCGCATCCCATTGAGGACATGGTCAAGGCCAGCCTTGAATTTGAACTCCCCATGCTGTTCATTATGCACACGGACACAACTGATATTCAGACCGTGCTCGATTGCATTCGCCCACTTTGGGACAAGCCGCTTGGCATTTATGCCCACACTGGACACTTTGAAGACCCACATTGGATCTTTGAAAACACCATCACGCCAGCTGACTATGCAACGCAAGCCCAAGGCTGGTTAGACCAAGGTGTACAAGTGATTGGCGGATGTTGTGGCATTAGTACCGATCATATTGCAGCGCTGAATGCGATGCTGATACCACAATAACCACTCCTCATGAAAATCGAACGCGTTGAGGTCTATTGCTTACAAGACCCTGAAGTCGCTTATGTTCATTTCGATGGCAGCTACCAAAATGCACTCGTTGTCGTCTATGGTGACAATGGTCTCTATGGGATAGGGGAAAGCGACTCACCACCGCAACTGATCAAAACGCTGATTGAAATGCGTGCTTACACGCATCTCTCCATGGGATTAGCCGAAATCATTGTCGGTGAAACGCTAGATGACCCTCGGCGTTTGTGGGAACTCATGTATCGCAAAAGCAGTTGGCATGGTCGCTACGGTGCCGCGATTCACGCAATTAGCGCTGTTGACATGGCCTTGTGGGACTTACATGCAAAGTCAGCAGGTGTGCCGCTATATCAGTTGTTAGGTGGTTTACAACATCAACGACTGCCAGCGTACGCAGCCATCTATGCCATGAAAGAGAGCTGGGCTGAAATAGAAGCACAGTTTGCGCCCTACCTTCGCCAAGGATTCCAACGCTTCAAAATTTATGTTGAGCCATGGTGGCAAGACCGCGAGAAAGCCATACAACATTTGTATGCCATTCGAGACTTACTCGGTCCAAACCGCCACCTGATGTTAGATGTAGCCTTAGAGTTCACAACGCTTGAAGAACTCAAGCCTTTTCTGCCAGTCTTTGCAGACATTGATTTGAAATGGCTTGAAGCACCGCTGCCCCTAGACAACATTGCCGGACATGCAGCGCTTCGTCAGCTTACTGATATCCCCATTGGCGTTGGCGACGTCGGGCTTACCACCACAAAAGAATTTGAACGCTTTCTCGCTGCCGACGCATTCGATATTGCCCAACCTGACGTTTCATTTTTCGGCGGCATCAGCGAGCTGCTAAAGCTCAAAACGGTATTGGATCAGCACGGGAAGCGCGTGATTCCGCATGCCTATAACACTGAGATTTTATGTGGCTTCAATGCGCACTTTGCTTGCGCCCAGCGACGTCCAGAGCCACTAGAGTTCACCAATAGCGACTCAATTCTCAAGAAAGACCTCATCCTCAATCCATTGCAGCTTGACCCAGACGGCATGGTCACCATGGATACTATGCGCAGCGGCGCTGGTCTGGCGCTAAATTGGGAACTCGTAAAACGCTGTACCGTTCAATAACAAACATCGTCACTCTCCACGCATCACACAGCAAATTGACCACCTAGCTTTTTTCAAAGCCTTTCATAATTACTAAGTAAAAAGTCCGTGTTCATCCGCGCTTGTGCGCGGCCCATTCTCTAAGCTTATGGCGCAGCACGCCGCAACAGCCCACACCCAACAATCCAAACGCATCTGGATTTTGATGCTGTTCGCTGCGGCTATTCTCTGGAGCGCCAGCGGATTTTTTGGCAAACTCTTGCCGCTTTCCCCGCTTGCCATCAACTCAGCCCGCAGTTGGATTTCATTGCCCGTTTTCATCGGCTACTTGTATTACAGCCGCACGCCAGACCAACCTAAGTTCAAGCTCACTTGGCTCAAGCTCTTGGGTGGCGCAAGCTTCATTGGCGCTCAGATCTTTTTTATTACAGGGGTCAAAATTGCGCCGGTCGCCAACATCATTTTTCTGGCTTACACCTCACCGGTTTATGTCGCCTTACTAAGCTATCCGTTACTGGGCGAGCGCCCAAAGAAAATCGACTGGCTCACAATGATTATCATCTTCGCGGGGATGCTGTTGTTCTTCGGGTCAGACATGAGCTTTAGCGGCGTAATGGGCAATTTGCTTGGCGTCATCACTGGCGTGTGTTTTGCTACGAATGTTGTCATCATGCGTCTGCAAAAAAATGCGGCACCGCTTGAAAACATGGTCATTGCCTCCTGCATTGGCGCACTAATTGGCTTACCTTGGCTAATGCAAGAAGAGATCACACTGTTCTCTGGGCTTAGCCTGCTGTTCCTTGGGTTATTCCAAATTGGACTAGGCACCATTCTGTATGGCATTGCCATCAAATATGTAAACGGCTTGGAAGCGCTACTGATCCTCATGCTGGAACCTATCTTGACCAGCCTGTGGGCAATGCTGGGGCTGGGGGAAACTCCGGGAGCACTGCCAATTCTGGGCGCATTACTAGTGATTGCTGCCACCATTGTGCGTGGTGTCTTTGGGGCAAACGCCGACGACGCATGACCAACCTGTTCACCGCGTTACAGCTCGGACGTTACCAACTTCAACATCGCATTGTTTTAGCACCAATGACGCGCATTCGCGCCAATCGTGAGACCCTTGCGCCAACTGCGCTCACAGCAACCTACTACGCCCAACGCGCAACGCCTGACGGACTGCTCATCACAGAAGCCACCCACATTTCACCCGAGGCAACGCCTGTATGGACTATTTATCCCAACGTCCGTAAATATGGCGATCATGTCCCCGGCATCTGGACAGATGCGCAAGTCGCAGGTTGGCGGCAAGTCACAGACGCGGTGCATGCGAAAGGCGGCCTCATCTTTTGTCAGTTGTTACACACCGGACGTGTCGCCCAGCCTGACATTGGGCAACACCCGCTAATTCACGGCGCGCAGGTGCCTTTACCGCCCGTGTCTGCTTCTGCGACTGCAATTGAAGCAAGCGCAGAAGTGGGGAACCAATATAACTGGGATGTTGCGGCTACGCCCCCACGCGCACTTAGCGCTACAGAGATTCAACGGGTCATCCGTGACTATCAACGTGCTGCGGAAAATGCACTCGCTGCTGGTTTCGATGGCATTGAACTGCACGCAGCCCACGGCTATCTGATTGATCAATTTCTATGTGATGGCGTCAACGTTCGAAGCGACAACTATGGTGGCACCATTGAAAACCGCTGTCGCTTTTTGGTTGAAGTGGTTGCGGCACTTGCGGCAGTCGTTGGCGCAGACCGACTAGGCGTTCGGCTCTCACCGTTAGCAATTGATCCTGACACGGGTAAGCAAACGCAAACTTACTTCGGCGTCACGTGTTCAGACCCAGTTGCGTTACACGCGCATGCAATCCAAGCCCTAAATCAGTTCAAGCTCGCCTATCTCATGCTGACAGAGCCACGCGTTGGCGGGTTATCTGCTGCGCCAGAAGAGGAAGAGGCTTATGTGCATCCGCTGCGGAATGTACATTATCGTGACTTATATGAGGGCACACTGATTGGCGCTGGCGGATTCACCCCCAACACAGCTAAAGACGCCATTGCCGCTGGCGTCTATGACCTAATCGCTTTTGGGCGCTGGTTTTTATCTAACCCAGACTTACCTGACCGATTGAGACAAGGTCACCCCCTCACGGTTTATGACCGCAGCACGTTTTATGGCGGGACTGAAATTGGCTATACAGACTACCCAACTTGGGAGAACGCCCAGCATCACCCCAAATATCGACTGCTGGCCCAGCAACAGATTGGGGCTACTTTGAAAACTGCGCGACCTACTGCAAAACTATAGAATTATTGGAATAATTACGCGGACTTAA
>JAHDBS010000320.1:0-2276 GCA_020630225.1 Anaerolineales bacterium
AGCAGTATTGATCCTGCAACTCAACGCTGGGTGTTCCTTGCTTTCGCCGCTGCGTTTGCAATCAAGGTGCCAATGGTGCCATTGCACAGCTGGCTACCAGATGCTCACGTGCAAGCGCCAACTGCAGGTTCTGTTATCTTGGCAGGCGTTATGTTGAAGCTTGGGACCTACGGTTTCGTCCGCTTCAACTTGAGCATGTTCCCAGATGCATCTGCTTACTTTGCACCACTCATGGCAACCTTGGCTGTCATCGGGATTATTTACGGTGCTATCGTGTCTTACCCACAACGGGATGTCAAAAAGCTGGTTGCTTATAGCTCTGTTAGTCACCTTGGTTTCGTAATGCTTGGTTTGTTCGCGCTGAATGAACAAGGTATTCAAGGCGCGATCTTGCAAATGGTCAACCACGGTATCTCTAGTGGTGCGCTCTTCTTGCTAGTTGGGATGGTTTACGAACGTCGCCACACCCGTGACATGGAAGAATATGGCGGTCTTTGGACAGTTATGCCAGTTTACGGGACTATCATGCTGATTGTGTCACTGTCTTCTATGGGTCTGCCTGGCTTGAACGGTTTCGTTGGTGAATTCACCATTTTGCTTGGTGCCTTCGGGTCTGAAGCACTTGGTTCAAACATTTACGCAATCATCGCTGCTGCTGGTGTTATCTTGGCTGCGATTTACATGCTGACCATGTTCCAAAAGATGTTCCTAGGTCCTGTGACCAACGAAAAGAACAAGAATTTGAAAGACTTGAACGCACGCGAATTGGCTATCACCATTCCATTGCTAATCATGATCTTCTGGATCGGTCTTTACCCAACCCCATTCTTCGACTTGATGGGTGCTTCTGTTGAACAACTAACCGCATCGCTTGACTCTGTCAGCGCGATTGCAGGCAAATAAACTTAGTCTGGATAACTGCTCATGAACATAGCAGATTTGAGTCAAATGGTGCTAAGACCCATTTCCTTCTTAGGGTTATGGTCTTGTATCCTTTTGATCGCCGATTTGTGGGTCCCTAAAGACCGCAAAGACATCACAGGCTGGTTTGCACTGCTTGGTTTGGTGTCGACCGGAATTGTGGTCGCCTTCACAACTGGTGCTGAACCGGTTGCAATGAATGGCATGGTCAAAGCCGACGGCTTTGCCTACATGCTGTACTGGATCTTCCTTTTGGTATCTGGGTTGACAGTGTTGCTGTCAATCTCTTACATCAAGAAGAACAATATCCAGCGCGGTGAATTCTTCAGCTTGATCTTGTTTGCCACCATCGGGATGATGGGGATGGCAATGGCTAACGACATGATCGTGGTCTTTGTAGCGCTTGAAGTGCTGTCAATTCCACTTTATGTGTTAGCAGGCTACTTGCGCGGCAAGGCTGAGTCAGAAGAAGCTGCAATGAAATACTTCTTGCTTGGTGCATTTGCATCAGCATTCTTGGTCTATGGGATTGCACTAGTTTACGGTGCAACCGGAACAACCAACTTAGAAGCAATTAGTGCCGCTATTTCAGCTGGTGCTGCAAGCCGCACATACTTGTACGGCGGGATTGCTCTGATTTTGGTCGGTCTTGGCTTCAAGGTCGCTACCGTTCCATTCCATATGTGGACCCCAGACGTCTATGAAGGCGCGCCTTCAGTCGTTACTGCTTTCTTCTCAGTTGGGGCGAAGGCTGGTGGGTTTGCAGCGCTTCTGCGCGTTATTTTCGTCGCATTCGAGCCACTCACTGCTGATTGGGCACCTGCGATTGCTATCTTGTCTGCGTTGACGATGATTTTTGGGAATATCTCTGCGATTACCCAAACCTCAATCAAGCGCATGTTGGCTTACTCTTCCATTGCACACGCTGGTTACATCTTGATGGCTGGTGTTGCTGGTGGCTTGGGTTCACTAACAGACTTTGCTGCTGCTGCCGCCGCGTTCTACTTGGTAGGTTATGCCTTTACCAACATGGGGACATGGGGCTTGGTCATGGCGGTTGAAAAAGAAGCTAACACCAACAATGAAATCTCTGCTTTTGCAGGGTTAGGGAAGAAACGCCCAATGCTAGCAATGGCAATGGTTGTGCTGATGCTGTCATTGACAGGTTTGCCCCCAACCATTGGTTTCGTCGGGAAGTTCTACATCTTTACCGCAACCATTGAAGCTGGGTACATGTGGTTGGCGCTGGTCGGTGTCATCACTAGTCTGATCTCTGCTTATTACTACTTACGTGTGATCATTGTGATGTACATGCAAGACGGTGATGTTGAAGCACAGACCCCATGGACGCTGCA
>JAHDBS010000320.1:2376-5504 GCA_020630225.1 Anaerolineales bacterium
TGATGGGTTAGCGGAAATTAGCTCTAAATTGTTCACATATAAAGACGGACTGCACTATGCAGTCCGTTTTTGGTTATAGGATTTATACCGATCTATAACTGTATCTCAAGCGAAGCTCAATAAAAATGTGTGCCAAGACTCGGTAATATTATTTTGAAGTCGTTTTGAAATAGTCTTCTGAACTATATAGGGAGGCTGTGTTTGAGAAAACTGATTTTCGAACATCGAAACATTGCAATACATTCAGAATTATTAGGTAAAGGTATCTCAGATGAAAAAGTTTACATTCGCGTTCTTGGCCGTTTTATTGGCAACTCTCAATGTTTCTGCTGCTTTTGCGCAGGATGACACGCAACCACCTGTTGAAGTGATTGAGATTGGAAACGAAATTATGGAAATCGAGCCAAGCGCTTGGTATGTTGCAGCCGCAGATGCAATTGGTGTTTCTATCGAAGACCTGAGCTCACAACCAACCATTGCTTTGGTGGCAAAGGAAAATGGCGTTCGCGCTAAAGACGTTATCCTTGCTGTGCAAGCTGTAGCGTTGGAAGAAGCAGCTGCACTCATTGAAGAAGAAAACTTGAATGATCGTAAGGCAAAACGTTTAGAAAACCGCGTAAAACGTGCTGCTCGCAAGTTTGTGCGTACTGAATTAGGCGACCTTTCAAATGCAGATATTCAACGCATTCGTTGGGAACTAAATCGCTGGGAAAACTACACCTTCAAGATCTACCGCCCTTGCTTCTGTGTGGTTGACGAATTTGATGTTGAACCATTGACTTACTATGTAACGGTAGAAAATGGTGAAGCAGTCAAAGTGGAAAAGAAAGTTATCGGTTTCTTTGCTGATGACCAAAACCCAGAAGTTCGCGAAGAAGAAATGATTGTTGAACTGGATCGTGCAACTAGCGGATATCTCTTCATCACGCTTGATGATGTCATTCAAACTGCTGAAGATGCAGAATTGCAAGGTGTCGCATCATTGACTGCTGAATATGACACGATGCGTGGGTATCCAACCTTGCTCTCAATTGATTACAACTCAATGATTGCTGACGAAGAACTCCATTTCGAAATTAGTGAAGTTCGCCGCACACGGAACTAAGTCTTTTCACCGCAAGGTGGTACAATCTAGATTAGAACGAAAGGGTAGCCATCGGCTGCCCTTTTTTTGCGCGTGAGCGCTTGGGTCTGATGTTAGACAGACAGTGCTGTAAGTAAAGTGGAAGCACGAGTTGTCGAAGACATCATATTGACAATTTTTTTCGCTTTACAGCATTGCCGCTTGCTCCTATTGCGGCCCATATGACAACTAATTTTTCTGAACTCGGCCTACACCAAGAATTGGTGGAAGGCTTGACCGCGCTCGGATTTACTGAGCCAACAGCTATTCAAAGCGCCGCTATCCCTATTCTGATCGAAGGCCAAGATGTCATCGGTCAAGCCCAAACTGGGACTGGCAAGACTGCCGCATTTTCACTCCCCATTCTTCAAAATTTAGAATCAGGTCTCAACGCACCGCAAGCACTCATTGTGTCGCCAACGCGTGAACTCGCGTCACAGGTTGCGCAAGCAATTTTTTCATACAGTGAAACACTTGGGACCCGTGTGCTGCCAGTTTATGGTGGCCAGTCTTATGACCGACAAATTCGCCGCTTAAAGAAAGGCGTAGATATTGTGGTCGGTACGCCTGGGCGCCTGATCGATCTGATGAACCGCAATGTGTTGCGTTTAGACGAACTCAAGACTTTGGTTTTGGATGAAGCCGATGAAATGCTTAGCATGGGCTTTGTAGAAGACATTGAAGCGATTTTGGCAAACACGCCAGAAAGCCGCCAAACCGCATTGTTTTCTGCAACCATGCCGAAAGAAATTCGACGGTTGGCTACGCAGTATATGCGTGACCCAGAAACGATCACGATCAAGACGCAACAGCTCACGGTTGCTGCTATTGATCAACGTTACTACCTTGTCAATGAAAAAGATAAATTGGCTGCGTTGACCCGTTTCTTTGAAATTGAAGACATTACTCGCGCGATTATCTTTGCTCGAACGCGTATTGGGACGGACCAGCTTGCAAATGAATTGTCGCTACGTGGCTTCACCGCAGAAGCACTAAACGGTGACCTTGCACAGGATGCGCGGGAACGCGTGCTCAATCGCTTCCGTCAGAACAAACTCAAGATCTTGGTCGCAACTGACGTTGCCGCCCGTGGTCTTGATGTTGATGACATTTCACACGTTTTCAACTTTGACTTGCCAACAGATGCTGAAGTCTATGTTCACCGCATTGGTCGGACTGGACGGGCAGGTAAGTCTGGGGTTGCGATTTCTTTGGCAACGCCAAAAGAACAATATCGCTTGCAACGCATTGAGCGTTATACCAAGCAGAAACTCAACAAAGGCACAATTCCAACGGCAGAAGAGATCAAAGATCATCGTGATGCAAAGCTGTTGGCAGACTTTGAAGTTTGGCTTAACCGTGGGCGCTGTAAGCACGAGCGTGAAATTATCGAGCGCTACGTTGAAGAAGGTCACGATCCTGTTCAGCTTGCTGCTGTTGCGCTAAAAGTAATGCGCAGTGGCGAAAAACAACGCCCAATTGAAGATATTGGGCCACTCAAGTCTGCAAAAGGGCGTGGTGAACGTCGCCGCGATGATCGCCGTAAGCAACGCGGTAATGAGCGTAGCAATGAGCCTCGTGAACGCAAGCCGCGTCGTAGCCGTAGCGAGAAAGAAGAAGGCATGGTCAAGATCAAAATTGACATTGGCCGTAAAGACGGCATCCGGCCAGGTGAAATTGTTGGGATGGTCGCCTCAATGGCAAACATTCCGGGATCTTCTATTGGTCGGATTGATATTGAAAACGACCACACTTTCTTTGATGTGCGTGAAGAACATCTCGGCAAAGTGATGGATCAGCAAAGCCGCTACCGCGTGCGCCGCCAGAAGGTCGCGTTGGAAGTTGCGAAGTAGCTTACTTTCTTACGACTTTGAGTGCTTTCAGTACAGCTTGTTACTAAGCTAACAGCGAAGCACTCAAAGTCGTTTTTTGTTTTTCAGGCAATTCCCTATGATTATTCGTTCTTGGCGCTGTGTAGCGCCTTCACAACAAGTTGTAGATGACT
>JAHDBS010000321.1:0-3564 GCA_020630225.1 Anaerolineales bacterium
CTCACCTGTTATAATCCAACCATCATGAAACATCTTTGCACATGTTGTTGCTGTTGTACCCACCTTGGAGATGCCAATCGGTAGTTCTCAGCAATAACGCTGTCAGCACATCGCGCATTTCCATCAACTTGGAAGCGCAATGTGACATTATTTGATCTTTAGCCCGCGCTTCGTCGCGGGCTTTTTGTTTTCTAGGAGCTTTTACATGAACGCAATTTTGCAGCCGTGGCCTTGGTACGTTGCTGGTCCACTTATCGGCCTGACTGTGCCAATAATGTATTTATTGGTAAATAAAACTTTTGGGATTTCGAGCAGTTTTCGTCATCTGAACTCGGTCTGTTTGCCAAAATCGAATTTGTCATATTTCAAAAACAATAATTGGCGCGGGAACACTTGGAGTTTTGCGCTAGTCGCTGGTATTACTGCTGGCGCGTTTATTGCCAGCCAGTTCTTGTCCGCAACGCCAGTGCAGTTTTTGCCTGATTCTTACGCCTCGTTCGGCGGTGTGATGCGCCTGTTGTTTGGTGGCGTCTTAGTGGGGTTTGGGACTCGTTATGCCCGCGGGTGTACGTCTGGTCACACAATTAGTGGAATTGCGAATTTGCAAGGTGCGAGTGTTGTTGCGTCCATCGCGTTTTTTGCTGGCGGCCTGTTGATGGTCAACGTCTTACTGCCATTGTTTGGAGGGTAATCTGATGAAAAAGCTATTTTTCTCTTTTCTAGTTGGGATCTATTTTGGCATTATCTTAGTCAAGTCTGAGGTGGTGTCGTGGTTTCGTATTCAAAGCATGTTTCGGTTTGAAGAAGCGCATATGTATCTAATTATTGCGTCTGCCGTTGTTGTTGGCGTTGTCAGTGTGGCGGTTATGAAATGGATGGGTATTGCTACCATTGATAACGAACCTATTCAATATCGAAGCAAGCAGTGGCACCCTGGAATTGTGTATGGGGGCATTGCGTTTGGCCTTGGCTGGGCCGTTACTGGTGCGTGCCCAGGCCCAATTTATGCCCAAATTGGGAGTGGACATGGGTTAGCACTCATCACCTTTGCAGGGGCATTTTTAGGTGTGTATCTATATGCCTTAGTAGAGCAGTATTTACCACAGACGTTTGGCGAGCCTAAACGCTGGCGTTCTAAACAGGCCAAATCAGCGGCATAAAGTCAGCGCCTGACCAATTCTTGTTGTGTGCGTGTCTTTTTGAAGGAAATGTTGTTAATGCAAATAGTGTGACTGCCAACCTTAGTATTTTTGAAATAAAGGTTCGAAGCCGGATGTGTCACAATCCAAGAAACAGTTTTCCTTGAGAGGATTTTTTATGCGCAAACGCGTTGTCATTACTGGAATGGGGACTATTAATCCCCTTGGTAATAATGTGGCTGAAACATGGGATAGCGTCTTCAATGGCCGGAGTGGTATTGGACTTACATCTCATTTTGATACATCTGCCGTGCCAGATAAGGTTGCTGCGGAAGTAAAAGGGTTTGATCCTGCTGCAGCATTAGGGCGTAAAGATGCCCGACGTATGGACCGTGTAACTCAGCTTTCGGTCTTTGCGGCGAAAGAAGCATTAGATAGCGCTGGACTAGAGGTCACTGCTGATAATCGCGACCGCATTGGTGCAATTGTTGGTAGCGGTATTGGTGGCATTCAAAGCTTTCGGATTGGGACCAATGTTCATAGTGAACGAGGCCCACGAGCTGTTAGTCCATTTATGATTCCAATGATGTTGCCCGACACACCAGGGGGCGAAATCGCGATCCGTTATGGTATTCGTGGGCCTAATATTGGTGTGAGTACAGCCTGTGCAACGGGCACGAATGCAATCGGCGAAGCAACGGAAATGATCCGACGTGGCTCTGCTGATGTTATGCTGGCCGGTGGCGCCGAAGCAGCCATTGATCCAGTAATTATTGCTGGGTTTAGCCGTATGGGCGCGTTGACCAAGTCTCAGGATCCAGCAACAGCCTGTACGCCATTTGACCTAAATCGTAGCGGATTTACGCCAGGTGAAGGGGCAGCTGTGGTCGTTCTAGAAAGCGAAGAACATGCTAAAGCTCGTGGTGCAACTATTCTTGCCGAAGTTGTTGGCTATGCACTTACCAACGATGCATATCACATTTCTGCACCGGCAGGCTATGGGGCAGTTACCTGTATGAATTTGGCCATGGAAAATGCAGGCATAAACGTTGACCAAGTCGAGTACATTAATGCCCATGGTACTTCAACAAAGTTGAATGACAAGACAGAGACGGAAGCCGTCAAGGAAGTGTTCAAAGCACAGGCAGAAAAGCTTGCTATTTCTTCTACGAAGTCCATGCATGGTCACTTATTAGGTGGGGCTGGTGCGCTAGAAACAATTATTTCAGCTGGTGTTTTGCAACAGAGCATTGTGCCACCCACTTTGGGTTACTCTACGCCTGACCCAGATTGCGACCTTGACTACATTCCGAATGAAGCACGTGATCTTTCAGTAAACTACATCTTGTCAAATTCATTTGGGTTTGGCGGTCACAATGCAACGCTAGTGATTGGTAAATACTAAGCATTGGGCCAGTAGATAACTGCATAACACTCTTTTAGAGCCGCGTCTGTATTTGCCTGATGCGGCTCTTTGTTTTCACTAACGCCAGCGCTCTACAATCTTGGTAAAATCTTTGCGGTTTAAGCGCAAAGCATAGTGCTAATGACGGCTTAGACTAGTTGAAATGGAAACGCAAAAATACAAAGTTATTCTTTCTTACGACATCCTCAACGTCGAATCTGATGCGTACTATCGCTTTATGCTGGGTAAGTTTGTACCTGCATTGCAGAACTTCGGCTGTAGTGATTTCGAAGCATGGCATACTGCATATGGGGACTACCCAGTGCGGCTAGTGACCTTTGTCGCTGACAGTTACGATGATGTGCAAGATTTGTTTGCCACCCGTAATTGGGAGAAGCTTGAAGAAAAATTGCACGAATTTGTTACAAACTACAAACTCCGGATTGTGCCAGTAGACGGTCAGTTTTATTTCTAAGCAGAACTGTTTGCCTAAACTTGGGTTACTATTGTTGTTGGAGATATTGAAATTATGAACAGACCAATGAGTTTTCTTGCTGGCGCTCTTTGCGGCGCAGTTGTCGGTGCGGTTGCATCCTTATTATTGACACCATTGTCTGGGCGTGACTTGCAAGTGAAAGCGCGAACAGAGGTTGAAAACATTCTGCTAGAAGCGAAAGATGCGGCAGCTGCCCGTCGTGAAGAATTACGTAGCCGCTTGGAAGAATTACAACTTCCGCGTGGTATTGACGTCGAATAGCACTCTCTTTTTCTCAATTTGAACTAAACGGCAATGTGTTGCAAAACGCATTGCCGTTTTTTGTTGGAGTAACTTTTTATGCAACGTGGAATTGTTTATGCGCTCAGTGGCTATTTATTGTGGGGTATTGCCCCTCTGTTTTGGTATCTGCTGCGTGATATTAGCTCACTGGAAGTGTTAGCGCATCGAATGGTGTGGTCGCCTCTCACGCTTTTGCTAGTCTTAGTGGTGACACGTAATTTGGGCTGGATCAAGCCTGCGTT
>JAHDBS010000321.1:3664-5503 GCA_020630225.1 Anaerolineales bacterium
CCCTGATGATGTTAGCGGGGGCGGTGACTGTTATCCCGCTGTTATTTTTTGCAGCGGGTGCAAGGCGAATTCCACTAGCAATGGTGGGCATTTTTCAATACATTGCGCCATCACTACAGTTTCTAATTGGAGTGTTAGTTTTTCGTGAGCCATTTACGCCCATGGAATTTGTTGGGTATGCAATTGTCTGGGCGGCTTTGGGGCTATATGCCTTGGAAGGGATTAGGCATACACGGCAGGTCGTGTGACGGGGCAATAAACGCCTGAGTTACGCATATAACATAGCGATATGCGTAACTCAGGCTTGGAATTTACACTAATTGATAGACAGCTCGTAACTGCCGGCTTGGGTTGTGTTGCGGGTAGTCCCAAACACAATCACCGTTAGAACTTCACCATCGGCGATATTTACATTGAGATCAAAGGCTTGGTTGTCTGGTACGGTAATCGTTTCAACTGTCTTGACACCATTGTTCTCACGCAAGAGGCGTACGCCAAAGGTTTGCGGTAACTCGTTGCGCAACGTCACAAACCCTTTGGTTTCCCAGTCACTCGTGCCACTGTCAAAGTTTTCTGCATAGCCAATTTCCGGAATAGTAATATCATCAATGAGCCACCCAGCTTGGTTCACAGCATCATCGGTTAGATATTCAAAGCGGATTAGAACAGGTTGCCCCACGTACGGCGTAAGGTCTACACGTTCATTTACCCACGTACTATTCCCGCCTGATTCGCCGTTATAGCCCCAGCCAAAGCTGTTGCCAACAGGGTTGGCGTCAGTGCCACTTGGGGTTTGCAAAATTGTCCAGTTGGCACCACCATCGGTTGAGATTTCAACGTAAGCATAGTCATAGTCTGGTTCAATGCGATACCACGTCCAGTAGTCTAACGTTGCGCTACTTACGCTGCTCAAGTCAAAACTGCGTGTCATCGTTGCTGTGCTGTTATCGACGCGATTGCCCCATGCTGCGAATTCGCCACTGTGCATGCTTGTTGGCACAACTTGGATAGCGTTATTCCCACGGAAAGATAGTGTGTAATCCCCAGCGCAAGTGAATTCATAGTAGTCAGCAGCGAACTGAGACACGCTTTGTTGTCCTGTGCTTGCTGGACAATTGTTGTAGCTACTGGTTGGGCCGCTAATTGGCTGGAAGTTAGGGTAATTTAGGTAGAAGTAACGGCCATCTCCAATTCCAGGATCATTGCGATAGTTCGTAACCACCCAGTCTGCAAACAGGCTTTCCGTTGTAATAGGCTGATTTGTCACAGGGTCAATGGTGTTGGTTTGGGCCAGAATCTGATCAACAGATGTCAGGCCGTTTGCTTCGTTACCAATGAGGGCAATCGTTGCATCTGTACCGATGCGGTCTAAAAAGTACTTGATGAATAAGAACCCTGCACCATAGTGAGCGCCACCATAGCCAGTTTCACTCCAAGTATTGAGCTGTAAGTCAGGTGCATTCAGGAATGATGGAACAAATTGTGATGACCCATAGCCATTCAAGTATGCTGACAACTCTGAAGCGCCTTCATTTAGCCAGCTTTCTTCGTTGCCATCTTGATTCCAGTGGATCATATGTTGGAATTCGTGCGCCAAAATCCCCAGCATGCTAGAGCCATTCACAGGCACAGCGTCCGCATTGATGTAGAACATCTCTTTTTCATTTGAAAACGGATTTGCCAAAGAAGAATACTGATCAGAAGACCCATAATAACCAGCTGCACCCCCAAGGTTTCGGGCATACAAAATATACAAATGCGGGTCTCCATCTACGCCTGGTGACCATTCACTTCCGAAGAAGTTGCGCGTTGTCGGATAAATTTCAGATTCAAAAATAC
>JAHDBS010000322.1 GCA_020630225.1 Anaerolineales bacterium
AGCAAGAAGGATTTGCGATGTTCGATCGGAACATCCATCGCGGTCGCCGACTGAGCGCTGCCCGCGCTTACTTGCATCCTGTCAAAAATCGTCCAAATTTGGACATCCTGACACGACGCCACACCACGAAAATATTATTTGAAGGCAAACGCGCAATCGGTGTTGAAGTTGCGCGACGAAATGGCAAACGCGAAGTCTATTACGGCAAAGATATTGTCTTATCTGCTGGCGCAATCAACTCGCCACAGTTATTACAGCTTTCAGGCGTTGGGAATGCGCAAGAACTAGGCGCACTAGATATTGATGTCGTCCACGACTTACCTGGCGTTGGCGAGAATTTGCAAGACCACCTTGAAGTATACGTTCAGCACAGCTGCAATTTGCCAGTCTCCATGCAGCCAGCTACTAAGTGGATCAATGCCCCTTGGATTGGTTTCCAATGGCTATTTATGCGTAAAGGGCCAGCTGCAACCAATCACTTTGAAGCCGGCGGTTTCATTCCAAGTAATGATCAAGTCGCCTATCCAAACTTGATGTTCCACTTTCTACCACTCGCAATTCGTTATGATGGCAGCTCTCCTGAAGGCGGTCATGGCTATCAAGTGCACGTTGGCCCAATGTATTCCGACGCCCGCGGCTGGGTCAAAATCAAATCGAAAGATCCATTTGAAAAGCCAAAGATGTTATTCAACTACTTGTCTACCGATCAAGATCGACAAGAATGGGTTGAGGCTATTCGCTGTGCCCGCAAGATTATGGAACAACCCGCATTTGACGAACTCAGCGGTGGTGAAATTTCACCCGGACCTGAAGTCGCAACCGATGAAGAAATCCTTGACTGGGTTCGCAAGGATGGCGAAACCGCGCTTCATCCATCTTGTACCTGCAAAATGGGAATGGATGACATGTCAGTTGTCGATCCACGCTCGATGAAGGTGCACGGCCTCGAAGGCCTACGAGTTGTTGATGCATCTGCAATGCCCTATGTCACCAATGGCAATATCTATGCACCTGTGATGATGCTGGCAGAAAAAGCAGCCGATCTAATTTTGGAGAACACGCCATTGCCGCCAAGCGACGCAAAGTACTACCGCAAACAAGACGCACTCTAAACTAATCCAGCTTTGCGACCCAACTACAACTAAGTATTAAATAAAAAAGCTTCGCTCAATGAGCAAAGCTTTTTTATTTGACGTTGAAATCTTATAAAAATCTAAATTCGTTTCTGAAAACAATTCAAGTTATCAATTTGCGTTGGTAGCAGATGTTCCAATCAATCGCCCATAGGCTAATGTCCGATTGTCATAAGCGCCAGTTGCTGGATTGTAGTTTGCACAGGTGATTAGAATGGCTAATGAACTGTCTGCAACATAAAGTCGTTCAATTTCAGCCGGATGTGCCGTTTCAAACCGCTCAATCTGATACACATAATCTACCCCTTGCCATTGGTAAATAAATTGCGTCCCAATTGGCAGGTCTGCTAACCCGTGAAATGAACCGGGTAGGCCATCATAGTCAGTGAAATGCGCAGCAAAAACCATTGCATACTGATCTTCAGGCGTCATACCAGTTGTTGGCAACCACCCAACAATTTTGCCAAGGTTATACAGATCCCACTGGCGTTTCAACAACTTGATGGGCTCAATACGCTGATTGACACCTAGACTTGGCACAATTAGTTGCCCAGCAACATAGCCTGGAATATGACTAATTGAAGAAACGTTTTCCGCCGAGACATAACGTGCTCCCAAAACCTGCGCATTGGCATCAACTGAAACTGGCGGCGCAAAGGTAGGCGCAACAAATGCCTGCACAGAGACAGTAGGCTGTGTTGGCGTGACTGCTGGCTGAACTTGCGATGTCGTCTGTTGTTGTACAGGTGTACTTGTTGGTAAAGCAGTTGGTGTTGCTGTCGCAGTTGCCGTTGGCGTCGGAGTTGGTGTCAACGTTGGCTGAAGTTCGCCAACTTCAGGTTGCAACGTAGGTGCAGACAATACCAGATCAACAGCGGCATTGTTTTCATCAGCAACTACATCCACACCTGCCGTTGTTCCGTTTTGAAATACAGAAGAAACAACATTCAATGCGCCTTCGGTTGGTACTGCTTCCGCAACTGCAAAAATGTTTGCAGTCTCATATGTCATTGGAACTGCACTAGTTACTGTGACAGGTTGCAAAAGCCAATAGCCAGTAGCCGCAACAATCGCAGCTGTACCAAGAACAGAGCCACTGACGCCACCGCCACCAAACAGCCAACGCAACTGTTGTTTTGTTTTGATATTGAGATTTGACCGAATTCCGAGCCAGATAAAACCTAAAAAGAAGCTCGCTACCAATAATGCTAGGCCAAGACCAAAAAGTATATAAATTGTCATTGTTACCATTACTTGAACTACCTAACCTTTAGTAGTTCATCTCATTCACGACAACAGCATACAGAATTTAGGGTTTAAGTGCGGTAGACGTTGCGGTAAAAAACGCTTCGAATCTTTTCCAGCCAAAGTAAGCCTTGAGCTTAAGCAAAAAGAGCCGCATATAGCGGCTCTTTTCTTACACAAATAAATGTTGTCTTGCTAAGTATGCATCACTGCATAGCTCTCTCAGCATAAACAAGAGGACTACCCCATGTTCGCAAGCATTTCTTTGACAGAGTCGATGGTTGGCGTGTCAATTTTCGCGACAGCGTCATTCACTTCGTCTTGTGTCATTTCATGCTTTTTGAGGTTACCAGCAAAGTAGTCTTGGTACGCTAGCATGTCAAAGTTACCATGTCCACACATATTGAACAGGATGGTCTTTTCTTCACCAGCTTCTTTTGCTGCATTTGCAGCACGAATAACTGAAGCAATTGCGTGGTTTGCTTCCGGTGCTGGAACAATCCCTTCTGCGCGCGCAAACATCACGCCTGCTTCAAAGCTTTCAATCTGATCAATTGCTTCTGCGCCAATCAAATCGTCTGCCAGCAATTGGCTCACAATGGCACCTGCCCCATGGTAACGCAAACCGCCAGCATGGATCTTCGCTGGCACAAAGTTATGCCCAAGCGTATACATTGGAAGTAGTGGCGTCATACCAACCGTATCGCCAAAGTCATAGCGGAAGACACCACGGGTAAGCTTTGGTGCTGAGGTTGGCTCACTAGCAATACAGCGAATGTTAGTGCCTTCAGTCAGGTTCTTTTGCAAGAACGGGAATGAGATCCCAGCAAAATTAGACCCACCACCAAATGGTGCAAACACATAGTCTGGCAAATCTGCGCCTGCTTTTTCAAGCTGCTTAATCGCTTCTAAACCGATCACAGTTTGGTGCATCAATACGTGATTCAGCACGCTACCAAGCGAATATTTTGCGGCTTCATCGGTGGCTGCAACTTCTACAGCTTCTGAAATTGCAATCCCTAAACTACCTGGTGTGTCAGGGTCATTTGCTAAGACCTGCTGACCTGCTTGTGTGCGCTCACTTGGAGATGGATATACATTTGCGCCCCAAGTTTGCATCATCATTTTGCGATAAGGCTTTTGGTCATAGCTAATGCGAACCATGTGAACATCACAGTCGATGTCAAACATTTGGCAAGCAAAACTCAGTGCACTCCCCCATTGTCCTGCACCAGTTTCTGTTGTGATTTTCTTCACACCTTCTTGCGCGTTGTAATAAGCTTGCGGCACCGCAGTGTTTGGCTTATGCGAACCAGATGGGCTTACACCTTCAAACTTATAGTAAATCTTAGCTGGGGTGTCCAACATCTTTTCCAAGTTCCGGGCACGGAACATTGGCGTTGGGCGCCACATTGCGTAAACATCGCGAACTTGGTCAGGAATTTCAATATATTTTTCTTGAGAAACTTCTTGCTTAATCAGTTCCATAGGGAACAGCGGCATTAGAGCTTCTGGGCCAATCGGTTCACCGGTGCCTGGGTTCAGTGGTGGCAACGGCTTGTTTGGCATATCGTGAACGATGTTGTACCAATGCGTTGGGATTTCTTTTTCAGAAAGCGTAATTTTGCGTGTATTGTCCATAAGATCCTCAATTACTAATAACGAAAGATTGAGCAATTTTGCTCTGGGTAGATAGTAGAACATCTTGCACAAATTGCAAGTTAATTACAGCCTAGATTTCACAAGCCACCTATAATCTTTATATGTCTATTTCGGCAACTGAGTTATGGAATGCAGTCCTCGCGCAAGCGACAGAATGTGGCCTTGATCCAA
This sequence comes from Anaerolineales bacterium, assembly GCA_020630225.1. Classification (GTDB taxonomy): domain Bacteria; phylum Chloroflexota; class Anaerolineae; order Anaerolineales; family UBA6668; genus JAHDIM01. The sequence continues at coordinate 4,212 of JAHDBS010000322.1, forward strand.
GCAAGTTTGGGGAGCAACACCAAGCCATCATTACTGATGTTGCTAATTTCTTAGCTAGTGACATCGATCCAGACGCCATCATTCCAACAATTGTCATTTGCGGGAAGCCCGGAACAGGCAAAACCACCTTCTTATATGTACTAGATACGGTTTTGAGAGGCAAAGTTGGCCTACCTGACAACATCCCAAGCTCTCTGATGAAAGAACGCCGCACATTTAGCGTTCCCAAGCGAAGTTTTCATACCCACCAAACAAGCTTGTTGTCTGTTAGAAAATGGACAGAAATGCTCAACTTTATGATGTGGAACCAAACCACGCATTCCCTCATCCAAGAAGATCTGGACGACTTCATTGTAAACACCATCACACCCATGCGTGTGCTCTTAGCAGATGAAGTCGAAATGGAAGGCTATTCACCCACCCTACCCGACTTTGGCAAACACGGTATTCTCGTCATTGGCACGAGCAACCAATATCAATTTGCACATTTAGATGCCGACTTAGCTCCGCCAAATATCTATTTTATGGAAGGCATTGATCTGCGAATTGGAAATCCTGAAGACGCCATAGTGACGCGTACTCAAAAGGAATGGCAATTCTTCAATACGCTCGAAACAGGCTGGGAAACAACCGTTGAACAATTTAGTTACCGTGCCAAGCAGTTCGATGATGTCGTTTTTATTCGAAGTGACTTCAAAACAACGGTCAGAGCCCCAATTCTTGAAACGCGATGGGCCAAACTCATCACTGATATTTTTCGTCTAACGCGAATTGACCCGCAATTGGCAATAAAACAAACCGTTTTATTGCTAGATAACTTCGATATAGACCTACTAACCCGTGACTATGATGCGCTCATTCGTTTTGTATCGTTATTTGATGCAATTGAACAATTAGGGATTGGCGTGCTGGTACGCAACACTGAAGCGCCACCGCACTTGGATCCTGTTACGATTGAAAACTTAAAAAGCACCATTGCAAGTGCAATTGGCGTATCTACACTTACCAAGACACGCACGCTTGTGGGGATCGATCGATTTGCGTCACGTCTTGGGCAAGCAGGTCATCATGCACAGCAACTCGTAGCATAAGCCAGCAAACAAAAACCTTATCCATATCTGCCTTATAGTGCTGCCTGATTAGATTAGGTTGCACCGATTACCGAGTGAGCAATAAATCTAAATTGCAGACTAGGCTTTTCAGGACCACCGCAGCTTGCTAAAACGTTATCAATGGAAACCACTTCTAACGAAATCTGATGATGCGCCCCACCGACAGAAA